>JBFEWA010000247.1:0-5088 GCA_041546605.1 Bermanella sp. | reverse complement strand
TTGGGGTTATTATCTAAAATCTCAATGGCCGCCTTGGTCATCTCGCTCAAAGATGGCTCACCGGTTTTATCATTCGCGCGATCCGCTTCATAACGCATGTGGCTTTCATTAAATAAGCCCAATAGATGTGGCGTGTTACTTTGATCTATATTGGCAAAGCCAGCGGCATCCTTCACATACACACCATCTGGATACAAAGCCTGCCACTGTTCAACCAAGTTCACACCATCTGTGCGATCCCCTTCAATCAGGCTCACCGCATCTGCTGTGTTAGCCTTAATATCCTTAGGTAAAAAATGACGACGACCGCCACCCATGACAACTTCAATGCCGTTAATATTCGCGGCAGGAAAACGTTGCTTTAAATTCGCTTCAAACTGAATCAACTGTTGTGCGATGTCTTTGCAACCGGCATCAATGGCCTTTTGTGGCATGTCTGAAATATCTTCCCAGTTGCGATCAGCACTTTTGGCATAATTAGCGGCGGGGGTCGCATGGGTCACACGGGCCGTAGTCACTATGCCAGTGCTCATGCCTGCAACTTCTGCTAACTCTAACGCAGTGACCAATTCATTACCTGCCACACTTGTGCAGTCACCACGCTCTACGTTTTCATTAATACTTAATACACCGGCATCGGTTTTCACACCTGTGATTAACGCCGTCATGGTGCCTGCTGAGTCTGGAGTTTGCGCATCCACGTTATAGGTTTTGGATAATCCAGAAAATGGAAACTGATCAAAACTTAATTGGTATTCTTCACCACTTTGACCTAGACGTTGGCCTGCCAAAATGCGCGCAGCGGTGACTGTAGAAATACCCATGCCGTCACCTACAAATAAGATAATATTTTTGGCACTGCTTACACGATTATTAATTGTTTCAGAAACCCTAATGGCATCTTGAATATCCGCTTGCCCTTGCTCAAACCAATTAATGTTAGGCGCTTGCAGCGAAACCTGTTCTTGAAGTGGCCCACCATCGTCACAGGCACTGATCATCACAACGGATAGTAAACATGAAAGAGGTTTTAAAAATCGAGAGTGCATACCTTGCCTTTTATATTTATTGAACAGACCTCTGTAACTAAAAAAGAAGCCTTAGCCGTGCACAAGCCAATGGCAGTGCACGTTCGAGTCCCGTGTTAGGGCTTACGACGGGATTTGAAATTTTGCACCTTGGCGTGCACACCACGACTAAAGGCACGGGTGTTTTCTTCGAGTAAGTCCACCCCCCATAAAATCAGCACCACCACGAATGACAACTTCACCGCTTCAACTAAATGGTCCGTTGCAATCATCACCCCAATGGCGGCTAGCACCCAGATAGTAGCAGCAGAGGTAACCCCCACCACAGCGCCATCTTTTGCCAGCATAACCCCAGCCCCTAAAAAGCCAATACCTGTGATGACCTGCCCCACCACACGGGAAGGGTCCACTATAGTGCCTTCTAACAAAAATGCCGTGGCTAAAAATAAATACGTGCCCAATACAATCAAAGACGAGGTTCGGATACCCACCGGCTTGCCGCGCAACTGGCGTTCCAAGCCAATAATGGTGGCGCAAAAAATAGCGGTAAAAATAGCTGACCAACTGTAAGGCTCTATAGAAAACAGCTCTCGCCACTCAAACACGATTACGCCTCCGCTGTGGTTTGTTGATTGCGCATATATTCGTTAAACCCTATTTTCTCTAAATGGGCATTTACCAATTGGCGAATGGCTTCGTTACTTTCTAGGGTTAACGCTTGTTGTAATATCTGCTGACTATCTGTGTAGGACATGGCGCGAATCAAATATTTCACCTTAGGCAGTTTCGCTGCACTCATGGATAAACGCTTAATTCCCATGCCCATAAGCAACACCACGGCAATCGGATCCGCTGCCATTTCACCACACAAACTTAACGGTAATTGATAGTGTTTGGCCATATCCACCACCCTTTTCACTTCATGCAATACCGCAGGGTGCACATGATCATAACGATCTGCCACACGGGCATTATTTCGATCCAAGGCTAACAGGTATTGGCTTAAATCGTTTGAGCCGATGGAAATAAAATCAATGTACTTAGCCCACATGGGGATTTGTGAAATGGCCGCAGGCACTTCCACCATAACCCCCACTTTTGGTCTAGAAACCTCATAACCTTCTTGGGTTAACTGGCCAATGGCATCCTCTAACAACTCAAGAAAGGTTTTTAATTCAGGGGTAGAGATGACCATGGGCAACAGGATATGTAAATTATCTTGGCCGCTGGCGGCACGAATCATCGCCCGCACTTGTGTCATCAATAATTGAATATTATCCAAGGTAAAACGGATACCACGCCAGCCCAATGCAGGATTTTCTTCATGATGAATAGGGAAGTACGGCAGTTGTTTATCGCCGCCAATATCCAGAGTTCGCATATACACAGGCTTGTTGGCATAAGCTTGCAATACACGCTCATACACCTGCACTTGCTCGTCTTCACTGGGGAAACTATCGCGCACCATGAACGGAATTTCTGTGCGGTATAATCCCACCCCTTCGGCGCCGCTTTTTAAGCCTGGAGTAATATCCGCCAGCAGGCCGGTGTTAGTAAATAGTTCCAACACATACTGGTCTGTGGTTTGCGCTGGCAAATCTTTTAATAAGCCTAATTGTTTTTTTAAGCTCTTTTCTTTTTGCACCAGTTTTTTAAATTCGCCAGCCACCACATCGCTTGGATGTAAAATGATTTGCCCTTCATTGCCATCCACAATGATGTAGTCGCCATCGTTTAAACCTTTAAGGGTGCCGGTTCCCATCACCGCAGGAATACCCATGGCGTTAGCCAACACCGCCGTGTGAGACAGGCTGGAGCCTTCAAAGCACACGATGCCCGCAAGCTTGTTTGTAGGCACAGAGGCCATGTCTGACACGCTAACCTGTACTCCCACCAAAATCACTGGGCCATCAATGTGGTTTACATCCACACCTTTATTGCCGCGCCAGGCGTTATAGAGTTTGTTACCCAGATGCAAAATGTCTTCGGCGCGGGCTCTAAAATACGCGTCTTCCATGGCGTGAAATATTTCAGCGTAATGTTGAATACTCAGCTTCAACGCATAGGGCAACCAATGCCCTAAGCGAATCTCAGATTGCACACGCTCAATTAATGCTTGGTCTGCTAACAGCATTTGATAGGCATCAAAAATGGCCGAAACGGAATCCGGCATGTCACTGCCAAGGGCTGCTTGCTCTGCTTGGATATCTTGCTGCACCGCTTGCAATAATTGCAGCCACTGCTGCAAGGTGGCCTCCACGTCTTCACAATCCGCATCGGGCACGGAATTCAATTCACCACTTAAGCATAAACGGATGCGACCTAAGCCAATGCCCGGCGCGCCTTTTACACCACGGTGACGATCATTTTGATCTTCGACTTTATTTTCGACAGGGATGTCCGATACGATGAGGGCCAATTGCGAGGCCAATGCCACCAAAAAGCCTTCGCTTTCCTTGCTTAAACGTTCCGCCTTGCGGCTTTGTACGACCAATACACCGATAACTTTGCCAAACAGCACCAAGGGAACGCCGCAGAAACTGACAAATTTCTCTTCTTGGGTTTGCGGCAAGTAAAAGTAATTTTCGTGAGCCGCGGCATCTTCCACATTTAGCGGATGTCGACTTTGCGCCACCAAGCCCACCAAGCCTTTGCCTTTAGGAATGGTCACCACATTATTGTGCTTAAGACCATGACTGGCTAAGAGCACCATGTCTTGTTGATCATTCATGCGATACAAGCTGCATACATCCACTTGGACCACATCACTGATGGAATCCACAATCAAAGACACCTGTGCAGACGGGGACTCAGCCAGAGCCACCTGCTGCACAATGCGAGTTAATTGTAAGATCGTATTATTCATAACATTCTCATGACGCGCTTGCTGAATACACTGGCTTAAACCTTGTGCCAGTGTATCAGGTTTGCATTAATTTTTTGGCTCAAGACCGCATAATGTATTGAGCAAGGTCAAGAATGCAGACACGGATGACCTAGGGGCGGTTTCATGCAGAGTATGGTAGCCAGACGTGGGGATTTGCAGCGTGGTGCCATCCACCAATCCATGGGATGCAGAAATAATACGCCCCAATTCGGTGGAACCCATGGAATGAGGCGTCTCTCCCTTGGCCTCTAGTTCTTTATTCAACTTAACCACGTATTCGTCTTTGAATTGATAACTGATGCCTAAGGCTTCGCAGCTGCGCTGTAATTTTTCTGTTAACGCCACATTAAACGGTGCGTTGGCATCTTGATGACGCAACACCACGTGCTGCTCACTGGCCGCCGTAATATCTGGGAATGGACTGGTATCCACTACAATCAGCTGATTCGTAGAGCCTCCAAAGCGGCGGAACCATTCCAACAAATAGCGCCAGCTTTTACCGGCCTCTTCTTGTGCGGTGAAAAATGCCGTTCCTTGAAAACCCAATTCGAACAAATGCACCAAGGCGGCAGCGGTTAATACGTTATCCAACTGCCCGGCAATGGTGTCTTGGTTGATCTTTAGCTTATCCACAAACGCCACCGGCGTGCCGGCAACCAAGTGCTCCATGCCTTGTAATTCAAAGATCAGGTTATTGCGAAACTCACAAATATAAGCGTTATTAATAGCCCCACGGCCACGATACGCGCCCGACCAAGGCTCATAGGCGTACACGGATTCATTTTGAAAGCGGTGCACGATTTTTTTCATGAGCTGCTCATCCACCGAGTTACCCAGTAGATCCGAGCGAGCACCGGACACAAACGCCGCATATTGGAATTCGTTAGGGCCTGTACACACCAGACCATGGCGGTCTATGTGAGCTGAGAACATCAAGCTATCCGGTTGTGAACCCTGTGCCACCAATAAACCTTCATACCAGGTGACCTTGGCACCACGCTCTTCCAGTTCACGCTGTAAAATACGGAAGAATGAATGCTCCGCCCCCACCCCGCTTGGGTTGCGCAACAATGAAGATAATAAGTTTAAGAACCCCTCCGGAATCGGTGGGTTATTAAAGGTTTTGGTCATTAACGTATCCAATTAGATAGAAACCCATGGCGAGTGCCATAG
>JBFEWA010000150.1:0-7229 GCA_041546605.1 Bermanella sp. | reverse complement strand
TGTTTTACAGGCCTTCAAAGATTTATATTTACCTGATACGTATTTGTGCAAATTTAGCGCACTTGGGATTTTCTCTGCATTTGGGTAAAAGAAAAGCGTCCATTCTTCAGTTGTATCCTTGCTGCATCCAAATTGAAAAACAAAAAGTACGGTGATTAAAAACAGTTTCACGGCTTTAACCTTTTTATATTGTCATTGATGTTTTGTTTTTAGGTTAGCAGAAAGGTAGTTAGGCATGTCCTCGACTGCTGGTGCGAACGGAGTGAAAACCTACAGACAATAAAAAAGGCCCATCAGGGCCTTTTTTATGAAAGTGAAATTAGCGTCTACGACGACGTTGAACCGGCTGCTGCAACGGTTGACGCTCTACCTCAATCTTAATGGGCTGAAGCTGAGGTTGCGGTGCCAACAGCTGTTGAATCATGGACTTGATGGTGTCGAACCATTTTGTCATTGCTGAACTCCTCTTTGCATTGCATTTAGTATAGTCAGTAAAAGCCATGGACTCCAAGGATTATTCATACCCAGCAGGCATAAAAAAACCATGACGAGCATGGTTTTTTGTTTTGCTTAGCTAACCTATTGATTACAAAGAGCTTTTGAATACGCTCTTAAGCAATTTAGGGTTAGATGCGATCAAATCCCCTTCTTCATATAGGGCGCCGCCGCTTAGGTCGGTGATCAAGCAGCCTGCTTCTTTGGCGATGAGGCTACCGGCTTGAATCACAGTGCTGTCCACATCGGTCAACCATACGGCATCTAAATGACCGGCAGCTAGGTGAGCTAGGCTCAGGGCGTCGTCACCTAATGCACGGATTAAGCGAGTCTGGCTGGCTAGGCTGCTGATGCGAATGCGTAAACGTTGGTTGTGATCGTTATCTGCGATACCTGGGTATTTCACCCCGATAATGGACTGATTCACTTTAGTTTTGTCGTTAGTACGGATACGACGGCCGCTCATTTCTGCGCCGCGACCACGGGTAGCCGTGAATTCTTGGCCAGACATTGGGTTTACAATGATGGCGTGTTCGGTTTTGCCATTCACTTGGCAAGCAAGCACTAAGCTGAATAAAGGCAGACCTGAACGGAAGTTCTCTTGGCCTTCTAACGGGTTGATTAGCCACACGGTGCCTGTAGGGTTTTCACGTTCCTGACGACCGGTTTCGCGGCCTTGGAAGCTATCTTCAGGAAAGTGCTTGCGTAGCTTAAAGATGATCTGTTTTTCAGTACCAATGGCGCAATCGGCGATGAACTTGCTGATTTCTTGGTCTGATGAGCGTTCGAAGTCAAAACGTTCAACTGCGTGTACCAGTTCTTCACCAGCTTCCCGTAATACGCGTAGGGCAAGATTAACCATTGGCTGCATAGGAACGAAACACTCAGTAAATTAAGGGCCGCATATTTTATGGTACGGGTGCTGATTAGGCAAGCAATGAAGGCCCTGTCAGGTAAGACTTTCCATTAAATCAGTGGGGTGTTGGATTAAAAGCCGTTACACTTAGCGTAATTCCCTCTAACAGAACCTAATTGCGTCTTATACATGCTGCAAAATATTCGAATTGTTCTTATTAATACCAGTCACTCTGGCAATATTGGCTCCGCTGCAAGGGCCATGAAGACCATGGGGCTATCGGATTTGGTGCTGGTGGATCCTGTGGACTTTGATCCAGCTAATCCCAGTGCGGATTCTGTGGCCATGGCCAGTGGTGCAGCGGATGTGCTACAAGGGGCGAAAGTGGTTGCCACGTTTGAAGAGGCGGTGGCCGATGTGGCAGTGGTCATGGGGGCTAGCGCGCGATCTCGGCATTTACCTTGGCCTTTAATGCATCCGCGTACTGCTACGGCTAAAGCGCTAGAAGTGCTGCCCAGTGGGCAAAAAGTGGCATTGGTGTTTGGTCGTGAACGCACGGGGTTAACCAATGAAGAGTTGGCCATGTGTCAGGTGCACATTCACATTCCCACCAACGAAGAGTACGCCAGCTTAAATGTGGCCAGTGCGGTACAAGTGCTGGCGTATGAGATGCGCATGGGGGTTTTGGCCTATCAGGGGCAGCTGGATCTCCAATATAAGGGGGATTGGGGGGTCAGTTGGGATAATGAATTGGCTAATCAAGCAGAAATTAATGGCTTTATTGCACATTTAGAACAAACTCTGGTTGATATTGAGTTTTTAGACCCCAATAACCCCAAACAGCTAATGCCAAGGTTGCGCCGTCTGTTCCAGCGCGCCATGCCCGATAAAGTAGAAGTGAACATTCTACGGGGCATATTGAAGATGATAGGGCGTTCGCAGAATAAAGGTTAGCTATGGGGTCTTAGACCCGCTCACATAACTGGCCAAAGCAGCTAATGCCAAGGTTGCGCCGTCTGTTCCAGCGCGCCATGCCCGATAAAGTAGAAGTAAACATTCTACGGGGCATATTGAAGATGATAGGGCGCTCTCAGGCTAAATAATTGGAAGATGTAGCGTATGCTGCATTGGTCAATCTGTCGTAAACCTCCGTGAAAATAGGAGACATTGTGTTTAAACACATAAGAGAAGATATCGCATGTGTCTTTGATCGAGACCCTGCGGCCAGAAATACCTTTGAGGTGTTAACCACCTATCCTGGGTTGCATGCACTGCTGCATTATCGTCTGGCCCATTGGTGTTGGAATCATGGCCTGAAGTATCTTGCTCGCATGATCAGTTTTTTCAGCCGTTGGTTTACTGGGGTTGAGATTCACCCGGGTGCCACCATTGGCCGCGGATTTTTCATCGATCACGGCATGGGCGTAGTGATTGGTGAAACCGCAGAAATTGGCGATAACGTGACCCTATATCACGGCGTGACCTTGGGTGGCACGTCGTGGAATAAAGGTAAGCGTCACCCAACCTTGCGCGATGGCGTGGTTGTAGGGGCGGGCGCGAAAGTGCTGGGGCCTATTGAGATCGGTGAAAATGGCCGCGTGGGCTCTAATGCCGTAGTCACTAAAGATGTACCTGCTGGCGCCACTGCTGTGGGTATTCCTGGTCGCATCATTGTGAAGAAAGCGGATACAGAGACAGATCGTCGTCGTCAGGCCATGGCCAATAAAATTGGTTTTGATGCCTACGGCATGACAGATGAAATGCCTGACCCTATTGCGCGTTCCATCCATAATCTGTTGGATCACATGCAGGCGGTGGATGAAAAGATTGAGCGCATGAGCAATGCACTGGGTGAGCTTGGACACAAAGAGTGCACAGGGCAGTTGCCAGAGCTTAAAACCGAATTGGATGATGTTAGCAGTACAAAACAGTCCTAATTTCTCGGCTTCGAAATAACCCAGCTTAGCTGGGTTTTTTTGTGTCTTTTTTAGGCAAATCCGCACTGTTCTGGTAGAATTTGCCGCCGCATTGGAAGCTCATATCCAAATGATCTGAATAACCCTGCACTTTACTCAAGTAAATAGTTGACTGTTTTTGTCGGGTTTTAGATAATTTGCCCTAAGAATCGCTGACTGTGCATGAGGGGTACGGACAATGAGACTAACCACCAAAGGCCGTTATGCGGTGACCGCCATGTTGGATCTAGCTATCCATGGCCAAACCAAGCCTGTTAGTTTAAATGACATTTCCAATCGACAGGGCATTAGCTTGTCCTATTTAGAGCAATTGTTTGCCAAGCTGCGTCGCAGTGATCTGGTGTCTTCAGTGAGAGGCCCTGGGGGCGGTTATCGTTTAGCCCGTAGCGAAAGCGAGATCAGCATTGCGCAAGTGGTGGATGCCGTGAATGAATCCATGGATGCCACCCGTTGTCGCGGTAAAGGGGACTGCCAAGAAGGGGATCAATGCTTGACCCATCATTTATGGCAAGACCTGAGCAAACAGATCCATGCATTTTTAGATGATATTAGCATTCAAGATTTAGTGAGCCGCAAAGAGATTCGCGATGTGGCTAAGCGCCAAGATGAGCATGCGCAACACAAGATCGAAGCGGAATCGCTCATTTCATTAACGTCAGCTTAGTTGTTTAGCGGCGTTCATTGGGAAGTAAAAGAGACATGACACCGATTTATCTAGATTACGCAGCCACCACGCCGGTGGACCCTCACGTTGCCGAGGCAATGGCGGCCTGCTTAACTCTGGAAGGTAATTTTGCCAATCCGGCATCCCGTTCCCATCGTTATGGTTGGATGGCCGAAGAAGCGGTGGAAAACGCCCGCGGCCAATTGGCTAAAGCCCTGCATTGCGATAGTCGCGAAATCGTGTGGACCTCTGGTGCCACAGAATCCAACAATCTTGCCATTAAAGGCGTGTGCGATTTGCATGAGTCGGGTCACATCATTACCAGTGCCATTGAGCACAAAGCGGTATTGGATGTGTGCGCGCACCTAGAGCAAAAAGGCTTTCGCGTGACGTACTTACAACCGCAAGCATCCGGTTGTATTAGTGTGGATCAAGTGGCCGATGCCATAAGCGATGACACCATCTTAGTGTCGCTGATGTATGTGAATAACGAACTGGGCAGCGTCAATCCAATTGCAGATATTGCCAAACTTTGCCAACAAAAAGATGTGTTATTCCATGTGGATGGCGCGCAAGCGCTAGGCAAGGTAGATGTAAATTTAGAACGTGATGGTATCGATTTTCTTTCCATCAGTTCCCATAAGTTTTATGGACCAAAAGGCATGGGCGCATTGTTCGTGCGTCGCGGTCGAAAAATCAGCGCACAAATTCATGGCGGTGGCCATGAACGTGGCATGCGCAGTGGCACATTAGCCACACACCAAATTGTGGGGATGGGGTTGGCCGCCGAAATGGCCACAGCACAATTATCACAAGAAGAAGCACGCCTAAGTGCTCTAAAGCAAACCTTAATAACGGGGCTGCAACAGCTTGAAGGGGTTTCCATTAATGGTGACAACACAGTTGCCAATATTGCCAACATCAGCTTTGCCGATGTGGATGGCGAATCCCTTTTATTGTCGTTACACGATTTGGCTGTCAGTTCCGGTAGTGCATGTAATTCCGCCACCATGGCGCCGTCTTATGTACTAAAAGCCATTGGCTTAGACGATGAACTTGCCCATGCGTCTATTCGTTTTTCCATGGGTCGATTCACCACAGAACATGATATTAATCAGGCGGTAGCAAGCGTGACCACTGCCGTACAAAGACTGAGAGCCATGACCGCGTAGGTTGTGACTAGGAGCAGTTTGATGAGCGAAGAAATTAATCAATATATCAAAAGTGAATACGCCGCCGGCTTTATCACGGATATCGAAAGTGACACCTTACCTCCTGGTTTAAACGAAGATGTGATTCGTTTTATCAGTGCAAAAAAAGGTGAACCAGAATGGCTATTGGAATGGCGCTTAAAGGCGTTTGAAATTTTCATGGAAATGGAAGAGCCCACTTGGGCCCATGTACATTATCCAGAAATTAACTTCCAAGAAATTTCTTATTACAGTTCACCCAAGAGCATGGCCGATAAGCCGCAATCTTTGGATGAAGTGGACCCTGAATTATTACGCACCTACGAAAAGCTTGGCATTCCATTGCATGAGCAAGAAGTGCTGGCGGGTGTGGCGAACGTGGCCATGGACGTGGTGTTTGACTCGGTATCGGTTGCCACTACTTTCCGCGAAAAACTATCTGAAGCGGGCGTGATCTTTATGCCGATTTCAGAAGCTGTGCATAAGCACCCAGAGCTTGTTAAAAAATATTTAGGCTCAGTGGTGCCGCAACGTGATAACTATTACGCCGCACTTAACTGTGCCGTGTTCTCTGATGGTAGTTTTGTTTACATTCCAAAAGGGGTGCGTTGCCCGATGGAATTATCCACTTACTTCCGTATTAACGAGCAAAATACCGGTCAGTTTGAACGTACTTTAATCATTGCCGATGAAGGCTCCCATGTGAGCTACCTAGAAGGCTGTACGGCACCTATGCGTGATGAAAATCAATTGCACGCAGCGGTTGTGGAATTGGTTGCACTGGATAACGCCGAGATCAAATACTCCACGGTACAAAACTGGTACCCAGGGGATGAAAACGGCAAAGGCGGTATTTATAACTTTGTAACCAAGCGTGCGGTTGCCCATACCAATGCCAAGGTATCTTGGACGCAAGTGGAAACCGGTTCAGCGGTGACTTGGAAATACCCAAGCTGCATCTTAAAAGGCGATAACAGTATCGGTGAATTCTATTCTGTTGCCTTAACTAACAATTATCAGCAGGCGGATACAGGTACCAAGATGATTCACCTTGGTAAAAACACCAAGTCCACCATCATCTCAAAAGGGATCAGTGCCGGTAAAAGTCAAAACGCCTACCGCGGTTTGGTGCGCATGAACCCAAGTGCAGAAGGTGCCCGTAACTTTACCCAGTGTGACTCTTTGTTGATTGGCGATAAGTGTGGTGCGCATACCTTCCCATACATTGAAAGCAAACACCCAAGTGCGGTGATTGAGCACGAAGCCACGACCTCTACCGTAAGTGATGATCAAATGTTTTTGTGTCAGCAAAGGGGTATCGATCCAGAGAAGGCGGTGTCCATGATTGTGAATGGTTTCTGTAAAGAAGTATTTAAAGAGCTGCCAATGGAGTTCGCCGTAGAGGCCGGGAAACTGCTAGAAGTTTCACTTGAAGGATCCGTTGGTTAATTGAGAGCGAGATGCTCATTAAGACGTTACTAAACGATTGACGTTAGTAACGCGGTTGCTAAGAAAACGAATTTTAAAATTGTAGGAACGAGCTCAGCTCGTTAATGGTTAAACAGAATGTTAAGCATCAAAAATCTACACGCAAAAGTTGAAGAAAAAGAGATCTTAAAAGGCTTAAGTATTGAAATTAAGCCAGGCGAGATTCACGCTATCATGGGACCAAACGGTGCTGGTAAAAGTACCTTGGGTAATGTGTTGTCTGGTCGTGACGGTTATGAAGTGACCGATGGTGAAGTGATTTTTGATGGCAAAAACATTCTAGATATGGATACCGAAGAACGTGCCCGTGAAGGTTTGTTCTTGGCGTTCCAATACCCAGTTGAAATCCCAGGCGTAAGCAACCTTGAATTCTTAAAAGCCTCTGTGGATGCGGTACGCGCTCACCGTGGTCAAGACCCTCTAGACAGCGTGAGCTTTTTGAAACTGGCTCGCGAAAAATGTAAAGCCGTGAATCTGGATCAAAACTTCTTGAAGCGTGGCGTGAACGAAGGCTTCAGTGGCGGTGAGAAAAAGCGTAACGAAATCATGCAAATGATGTT
>JBFEWA010000305.1:0-4100 GCA_041546605.1 Bermanella sp. | reverse complement strand
GAAGTATTCCTTAATCAGATTAAAGCCATTACCAATACCCAATTTCATATAGTGTTACCTTCTGAGGTGACAGATCGTGTTATTCCTATAGTCAATCCTGAGCTGATAAACCAGCCTAAAATATCGTATTTCTTAGGTATTACTAATAAAGAAGGTGATTATGATTTTATTGTGAACCTTCTTCATGATGAAAATGATCTACCCCAAAAAATTGACGTTCAAACTCTGATACTGATAGCTGGGTTACTATTTGTGCCTGTGATTATCTTTTTGGGGATTCGTTTCTTTTTGGTTAAACCCCTGTCTGAAATGTCCAGTTTTATTCTTCGCATTAAGACCGAAGATGAGCCGCCGGAATTCAAAGATTACCAATTTATTTTTGAAATTCGGGTTTTTCGAGATGCTGTATATGAGTTAATGGAACACTTAAAGTTAGAAAAAAATCATTATCAAAATCTTTCTTTAACCGATGCATTAACTGGAATACATAACCGCAGAGCGTTTGATCGAGATGTTCAGGAAATGTGGCTTACTTCGGCACGCCAAAATAACCCGTTTGTTATCCTGTTGGCGGATATCGATTACTTCAAAAAATACAATGATTCATTAGGACACCAGCAAGGAGACGAAGCCATCAAGGCAACGGCGCAAGCTCTCAGAAAAGTATGTAAGCGAGCAGGGGATGGTGTATATCGCTATGGCGGCGAAGAATTCGCGATATTAATGACATTGGATCAGGCTAATGATCTAGATGGTATGCTGGATGCTTTTCAAGAAGAGATTAAACAATTACACCTATTACATCCGGCTTCTTCCATTTCAAATGTGTTAACCATTAGTATCGGTGCGTGCTTAATTAAAAGTCCTGGGCGCTGGATGAACAGCGTTTCTTATGAAAATGCGCTTAAAAAAGCCGATGAAGCACTCTATGCCGCTAAGATGAACGGGCGTGATGGGCATGTGATTATTTCTATTGATGATTCACAGTTGCGAAATGAGTGAATTTTTTTCATATTTTAGTGTGTTAACGCCGACGAAATCGACTTCGGTATTCACTAGGAGTACAACCGGTTTTACTTTTGAATAACCTACGAAAAGAGCTGGTATCTTCGTATCCTACCTTATGCATGATGGCATCAATGTGCATGTCACTTTCTTCGAGTAACTTCTGTGCCCCTTCTATGCGTAAACCTTGAATGTAGGTAAGAGGCGGCATGTTTAACGCTTGATTGAAGCGGCGAATTAACGTGCGTTTGGACATGCTGAATTGTTGCGCAATGTCATCTATGGATAGGTTTAACGCATAGTGTTGCGTGAGCCACTGTTGAATGTCTTTTATCTGTGCATCTTTGTGGGGTTTGGCTAATCCCATTAGAGAGTAAGATAACTGGCTGTCGCGGCGATAATCAATTACAAATGCTTTGGCCGTTTGTATGGCTGCTTCAAACCCTATAAAGCGTTCAATCATATGCAAACCTAAATCAAACCACGCCAAGCCACCGCCTGCGCAATAAATATGCTCGTCTTTGGTGAGCATGAACTCAGCCGTGAGATTAACGCTGGTATAGCGTTGTTGAAATTGTTGTTTAAACCCCCAATGAGTGGTGGCTTGTCGCCCGTGCAAAATACCGGCTTCGGCGAGTAAAAAGTTCCCCGTGCAATTTCCAGCAATGATGCGTTGTTGCTGATGAGCTTGTTGGATGACTTCAATGAGTTCGGGGTTGTTGGCCAATACCTGCTCGATGGGGCCGCCTATGGTGGGGACGATAATGGCATCAGCCTGTTGGATATCTGCAAATGCCACATGGGCACCAATCTCTAGGCCATTGATACAACGAATAGGAGCACCATCTTTGCTGGCAATTTTCACATTAAAAATGGGGTTGGGTAGCTGGTCTTGAATGCGATTCCAGGTCACTCCAGCCAGGGCAAAGAGGTCCAGCACTCCAGTTATGGCAGAGGCTAGGGCTTGGTCGAATCCTAAAATATAGATGTGCTTCATTCTGGCATTATCGGCTTTATTTGTGGCTATATTGACAATTATCACCTGCTAAAGCAAGGCGGATACTGAAGCCATGAAGCGAGTGCCACAATTATAAGGAGTCACCATGGCCAATTTGATGAATGCGAAAGATATGGAGTTTTTGCTGTATCAGGTGTTTAACGCACAAGAGTTAACCCAAGCTGGGTTATTTCAAGATCACGATAAGACCACCTTCGATGAAATTCTAAAAACCGCATCCCGAATTGCTGAAGAGTATTTTTTGCCCCACAACGCAAAAGCGGATGAACACGAGCCACAATTCGATGGCAAAACCGTTACAACTATTCCTGAGGTTAAAGAAGCGTGGCAGCACTTTGCGCAGTCAGGTTTGCTATCGGCCCGCCATAAATACGAAGATGGGGGGATGCAATTGCCAGCTTTGATCCATGCTGCGTGCAATGCGTATTTCATGTCGGCGAACCCTTCAACAGCGGGCTATCCATTTTTAACCAGTGCCGCCGCTAATGTGATTCACGCGTTTGGTAACGAGGAGCAAAAGCAATTGTTCTTGCCGCACATGTTCAGTGGTCGTTTCTCTGGAACCATGGCGTTAACCGAGCCCGATGTGGGCTCGTCTTTGGGGGATCTCACCACAAAAGCCATTCCGCAAGCCGATGGCAGTTTTCATGTGAAAGGGCAAAAGATGTATATCTCAGGTGGTGATCAGGACATCACAGAGAATATTGTGCATTTGGTGTTAGCGCGTATTGAAGGGGCACCGCAAGGAGTGAAAGGCATTTCGTTATTTATTGTGCCCAAATTTTTAACCGATTCCGATGGCAATTTAGCTGAGCGTAATGACGTAAACCTTGCTGGGCTATTACACAAGATGGGGTACCACGGCACTACATCAACGGTTTTAAGTTTCGGCGAAAAAGATCAGTGTAAAGGTTACTTAATCGGTGAGGCCGGAAAAGGCTTGATGTACATGTTCAAAATGATGAACGAAGCGCGCATTGGTGTGGGCACAGGTGCGGCTATGATTGGTTATCGCGGTTATTTAGAGTCTTTAGAGTACGCAAAAAATCGCCCGCAAGGTCGCGCGCCAGATGAAAAAGATCCGCAAAGTAAGCCGTTGAATATCATTGATCATGCGGATGTGAAACGCATGTTATTAGCACAAAAATGTTATGTGGAAGGCTCACTGGCATTGTGCTTGTTGGCCGCAAGATTGGTTGATGAACAAGAAGCTCTGGGTAATGACGACAGCGGTTTGTTATTGGATTTGTTGACGCCCATCGTGAAATCCTTTCCATCCTATTACGGCCCTAAAGCCAATGACCTTGCCATTCAGGTGTTAGGCGGTGCTGGTTATACCCGAGAGTATCCAGTGGAGCAGTGCTACCGTGATAACCGTTTGAATCCGATTCATGAAGGCACACACGGTATTCAATCTTTAGATTTACTGGGTCGAAAATTATGGCAAGCCAATGGCAAAGGGCAGCAATTATTGATGGCAAAAGTACAGGCGACCCTTACCAGTGCCAAACAAAAGCCAGAGTTAGACAAACTCGTGGGTATTTATGAAAGCCATTTAAATACCTTTATGCAAACCACTATGTTCTTAGGCAAAACCTTGAAAAGCGGTGATGTGAAAAAAGGCTTAGCCAATTCCGCTGTGTATTTGGACATGATGGGTAAAATGGTGGTGGCTTGGTTGTGGTTGGAAATGGCAGACAAAGCGGTGAATGCCTACGGCACATCCAATGACAGTGAGGATAAAGGATTCCTAGCCGGTAAGTTGCAAGCCGCACAGTATTTCATGCAATGGGAGCTACCTAAAACGCAACATCAATCACAGTTATTGATGAACCTAGATAGCACGTGTTTAGACATGCAAGCGGATTGGTTTTAAGGAGCGACTCATGAGTGAAAAAGTATTGATTGATCATAGGGATCATATATTGACGATCACCTTTAATCGTCCGGAAAAATATAATGCGTTAGACCCAGAAAGTTATCATATTTTGGCAAAAGCCTTATATCAACTACACACAGATGATGACCTGCGTGTGGCGGTTATTCAGGCCAATGGTAAACATTTTACCTCTGGTTT
>JBFEWA010000361.1:0-3257 GCA_041546605.1 Bermanella sp. | reverse complement strand
GTGGTGTACCCAAATCTTCCATTACCATGGCCAAGATAACGTCTTGCCACTTATCCCCTTCTAACCATAGTGGATAACGCATAATTAAATCATTGGCACGGGTGAACATGTCTTCAATGAGCACTTCGGCCCCAGGGCTTTCCATGGCACGCACCAATACTTCTGGATAGGAACGAATGGGGCGAATTACGGTTTTCACGCCAATGTTTTTAAAGCGTTCACGGTTGGCATCGTCCACACACTCCACGATTACACGATACGCAAGGCCATGCTCTTTCATGCGATAGCAAATATCAAAACTTAGGCTGTCACTATCTATACTGTGTTCGTCATCCGCCAGCACAATCACATGAGCGGCTTGCTCCATGTTGGTCAGTTTAAAATCCGTTTCATGGTTGCCATGACCAGACACAAAACTGACCCCCATATGCTCTAACGTCATGGGTAAGCCATCTAGATATAAATTATTGAGTAAGACTATGGGGGTTTTCTTGGTAAGAGGGTTGGCGCGCACTTGTTGAATAAAACGCTCAAAGTAGATATCTGGGTCAAACTTGGGCGCATTAATTATTACGATGTGATTGTTCATATGGCCTCCACAGACAACGGCACTTGCTGTCGTCCATGAGGCAAGTAAACAGTGATTACTGTGGAAAAGTATAGAAGGGGGTTTTCGTGATCGCCATTTTAAGTGCTATTAAATCAATCGCTTAATTGAGCTATATCACCAAGCCACCACCACATCTTCCCTTTGTATAGCAAATCGACTGGCGGTTTTATTAAGCTTGGCTATGGCGAATCTAGGCTGCACCTGAGTAATGGTGGCCTTCACCTTGGTATCGTGTAACTGGGTTAAACCTTCTTGATCTAAATTATAAAAGGTACTGGTGCGAAATACGGTCAGTTCATCCCCTGGGCGCATGCCCACACTGCCACCTGTATCTAGGCGAATATAATCACCCGATGTGTCTATGATTTTTGCCATATATGGCTGACAGCCCAAATTGGTATTTAAGTCATCCACCACTTTGCTCAAGGCATCTTTTACATGTTGCCCAAAATCGCTCTTCCAAAACACAGGGGTGGCAAAGCCTGTACGCTTATAATCATCGTATTCCCACACGCCTGCAGTGGCATAGGTGTTTTGGAACATTAACGCGCCACTGATGCCATCATGCACATACACATCCAAAACAAAGTTGCGCATGCGTTTTGCACGAGAAAGCCCAATGATATCCAAAGACTGATCCCAGAAGCGTGGCACATCCGCATCCGGATTAATCATATCCAAATCCCGAATCACCCCGCTCACCACAAACTGAGCACCTAATTCTTTGGCAAGCTCTACTGAGTTAGTTAAACGTTGTAAATTATTTTGCGACGATGGCGCACGGTCCACACTGCTGAACATCAGCACATGGCCCGAGTCCATGGCGTGTAACCTATGGCGGCCATTTAATGTATTGGCCAAGACACTGGGAAGCTGTTGTTCGATATTTTGTAATCCACCCAACACCGCCTGTTTAGGGGTTTGCAGCGCAAAGCCTGCCACCGCTACTGCTTTGCGATAGCCGTTGCCTTCATTGGTGGCACATTGGCCTTCTTCGATAAATTCAGCGCGCAATTTTATTTCTAAAATCCCTTGGCTGATTTTCTCCTGCAAGATGCGCACATGCCGAAATTGACCATGGGTTTTTAAGCTCATTTGATCAGAGGTAATCAATCCATCCACCAGCATTTGTGACGAATGAATGGAGCCGCCCATTTGCAAAGAGGCTTGGCGCAGCGCATCACGAATGGCTTGGTCGCGACTGGTTTCAATGTCC
Source organism: Bermanella sp. (assembly GCA_041546605.1). Taxonomy (GTDB): domain Bacteria; phylum Pseudomonadota; class Gammaproteobacteria; order Pseudomonadales; family Oceanobacteraceae; genus Bermanella. The sequence continues at coordinate 1,431 of JBFEWA010000361.1, read as the reverse complement.
TCCACCAATACCGCTGAGCCAATTGCAGTGATTTCTTTTGCTTGCACAGATAAAGCAAACAACATGCTGACCAACACAACCATTAAACCTTGCATGACCTCTCTCCCCTGAAGTGTCCGCTATTCGTTAGAGCTTAATCCACGAAATAGTGATTGGTTTCTGGAATCGCAGACTGACTTTGCACGCGGTTAATATCTTGGTAGCGGCTGGTTTTCAAACCACCTTTACCGGAATGCATCACCTGGGTACGACAGTCAGCGTTAAAACGCATGGAGTTTTCAGTGGTTAAACAATTACGAAAGCCAGCGTCGATGACCATTTCTAAAATGGTTTCCACACTGCCGTCTTCCAATACATCCGAGGACACCACTCGCGCACCATGGATAAAGGTATCCACATAAGTACGGAAGCTATCATTTTGTACAACTAGATCTCGCACGGTAGAACTACCGCTCAATTTAGTGCCGTATACGCGTTCAGCCATGGCACGATAGGCATCCAATCGACTAGCACGAATGGACATCAAACGTTGCTGAACCTTACTTTGGCCTTTGGCCTTTGGATTGATGGCACCATAGCCCACCACTCGTAGAATAAGTGGTGCAATCGGATCAACCTGGGTTTCCACCGGTCTTAACATGGTTTCTTCAGAAATGGTTGCCACATCCTCCACTTCATCATCGTCCCCAAATCCCAACATACTGCAACCACTCAAGGGCGACAGCAAACACACTGCCGCCAGCGACCATGCTACCTTATTCATGCCATACTCCTTCCAATTCAGGGCTCACCTTGCCCATGCCTTGAAAAGTTTATCGGCCACTTCAAAGTAAGTTTTAGTTTTGAATCCCAGCTTTTTTCATTTTGATGTGCGCACCTAGTCGTTTCACGACAGTTTTGATGGCCTTTTGATGGTAAAGCACCAAAGCCAACAAAATGAAACCCGCCCCAATCCAAGTGCGCGCATGCAATGCTTCATCGGCTACATACGCCCCTAATAACAAGGCTAATACAGGAGTAATAATGGTAATCAAGGCCACACTGGAGGCGGTTAAATGATTCAGCAAAAAATAATAACCGATGAAGCCTGCCACTGAGCCAAGGGTTGCCAAATACACAATCGCCCAAATGGACGTGGCACTGACTTCTTCTGGCAAGGGCCCGCTTAAGCACAACCACATCACACCATAGATGGGCGCTGATAGCAGCAGCGCCCCTGTGGTTTGCTCTAAGGGATGCATGCTTTGCTCTGGTTTAAAAATGTTTAAACGCTGTAACAAAACAGAACTGATACTGTGGAAATTCACCCCAAACAAAAGCACCAACAAAGCCGCCACCAAATGAGCACCTATAGTGACTCCTTGAGCGAAAATGGTGTACAAGCCAAACACCGCCAGCAGCATACTCAGCACCTGCAACACGCTTAATCGT
>JBFEWA010000401.1:0-2752 GCA_041546605.1 Bermanella sp. | reverse complement strand
GAGGCGGCCCAGCAGGATTTAGAGTTGGCCACACTTCATGGTGAGTTTGAATTGATCCATGGCTATCAAGTGGCGCAACTTGGGCAAACCATGTTAGCGGGCTTGGGATTCAAACAAGAGCAAATGTCTTTGCCGGTGAGTGCGTTTAGTGGTGGTTGGCGCATGCGCTTGAACCTAGCCAAGGCGCTGATTATGCCGAGTGACCTGCTTTTGCTGGACGAGCCCACCAACCACTTGGATTTAGACGCCAGCTTGTGGTTGGAAAGCTTCTTACAAAAATACCGTGGCACCTTATTGTTGATCAGCCACGACCGCGACTTTATTGATTCTGTGGTGGACGGCATTGTGCACCTACATCAGCAGAGCATTACTCTGTATTCCGGTAACTATGCCGACTTTGAGCGTCGCCGTGCAGAGCGTTTAGCCCAGCAACAATCGTTGTATGAGCAGCAACAAGCGCAAATTGCGCACATCGAAAGCTTCATTACCCGTTTTAAAGCAAAGGCCAGTAAAGCCAAGCAAGCACAAAGCCGAGTGAAAGCATTGGAGCGTATGGAGCGCATCGCCCCTGCCCACGTGGATAGCCAGTTTCATTTTGAATTTCCTAATGCGGATAAATATTCCGACCCGTTAATCAATTTGCAGCAAGCGGATATCGGCTATGGCAATCATGTGCAGTTGTCGAAAGTCATGCTGACACTGCGTCCAGGTGATCGCATTGGTCTATTAGGGGCCAACGGTGCAGGTAAATCCACTCTGATTAAAGCCATCGTGGGTGAACTTAAATTAATGGGGGGTGAGTACTTTGGCGGTGAATATTTATCAGTGGGCTACTTTGCCCAGCATCAGGTAGATGAACTGGATTTGCGCTTAACTCCTGCCGAGCACCTGCAACGACTCACCCCTGAAGCGACGGATCAACAGGTACGAAACTTTCTTGGGGGGTTCGGCTTCCATGGGGATCAAGCGCTGGAAGTGTGCGAGCAATTCTCCGGTGGTGAGTTGGCCCGTTTAGCATTGGCGCGTATTGCTTGGTTAAAGCCCAACTTGCTGATTTTGGATGAACCCACCAACCATTTGGACTTGGATATGCGTCATGCCTTGACGCTAGCATTGCAAAATTACGACGGGGCCATTGTGGTGGTGAGTCATGATCGTCACTTATTGGCCAATACTGTAGATCAGTTTTATTTAGTGCATCAAGGGCGTGTGCAAGAGTTTGATGGTGACTTAGAAGACTATCGCTTGTTTATTAAACAAAGCGAAAATGATGAAGAAACAACTGTTACTACCAAAACCAGCGAGAATAGCGCCGAAGCTAAAAAAGAAAAGAAGCGTCGTGAGGCAGAAATACGTAAACAACTAAGCCCGATTAAGAAAGCCGCTGAAAAATTAGAAGCTCAAGTGGAGAGTCTACAGAATCAGTTGAGCAATATTGAAGAGAAGTTAGCAGACACAAGTTTGTATGAGGCTGAACAAAAAGCTCAGTTGCAGGCAGTTCTTAACGAACAAAGCCAACTGAAAAAACAATTAGAAGACGATGAGGAGCGGTGGATGGCCTTATTAGAAGAATTGGAAGCATTAGAAGAGCAGCTTGCAGAATAAACTTAGCCTTATATAGACAAGCCTGAATTGGAACTGTCAGTTTCAGGTAATTGATGGGGAAGAGTCACAATAAAACGTGTCCCTTTTCCTATCTCGCTATCGATTTCAATGGACCCTCCAAGTTTTTGTGTAATGATGTTGTAGGTGATGTACATGCCTAGTCCGGTGCCACCTTCTCCACGCTTGGTAGTAAAAAAGGGATCAAAAATCTTTTTGCAGGCTTCGTCAGACATACCTTGTCCATCGTCTCTATAATCAAGACATATGTTGTCATCATTAGCAAGAATGCTTAAATAAATATTCCCCTTTTTCTCTAGAAACGCATGACGAATACTATTCATTATCATATTGCTAATGATGTGATAGTAAGCCCCGGGATAACTTCTGATTTCCAAGGATTTGTCTATGTCGATATGCAATTGAATAAGTGTGTGCTTTAGCTGTGGTTTTAGTGTCACCATGATTTCATCAACGTGTTCAGCCATTGAAAAAGTGACGACCTCTTCTACTGACTGATTAACAGCTACATTTTTGAATGTTTGCACGAGTTCTTTTGCTTTGAATAAATTATTATCAATAATATTAAGCGACTCATGGGAGACTTCTAGAAACTGACCAAAGTCAGAAACCGTTAAGGTTTTCTCATCAAATTTTTTCTGTATTCTATCTACTTCTGTTTTGCTGTAGGTCAAAGCCGTAATCGAGTTACCTAATGGCGTATTGATTTCATGGGCAACGCCTGCAACCAGTTGCCCAAGAGTGGACATCTTTTCAGCCAGTACTAGCTGCTCTTGTGCATTTTCTAATTCTTCTGTTCTTTCTATAACTTTTTGCTCTAGTGTGTCATTTGCAAATTTCAGTGCGTCGGATTGTTCTTTTAATTGCGCTGTCATATTGTTGAACGCGGTACCTAGTACCGATAATTCATTGTTAGTATGAATATTTACGGTTACGTCGGTTTCCCCTTGGCGCAAGCGGTTTACACCCAATAATAATTCGTCAAGTGGTTTGCGAAGTTTTAAATGTATAAGCGTATATATGGCAAAAGCTATCACAAAAATGATTAAAATTGTGATCAAGCTTAGGCGAATGATTAAACGGTTAGTTCGCTGAATAAGATTTTCTGTAGAGCTGAGAGCCATAACCT
>JBFEWA010000211.1:0-5884 GCA_041546605.1 Bermanella sp. | reverse complement strand
GGAGGGTTGTTCGCAGCCTCAAGAAATACTCACCTAGTAAAGCTAACATTTAAAAGTGGGAATGTGATTAATGCTTATATAACTCAACAAGCTTACGATACTTTAATTCAGGCTATTGGTAATCTTGATGATGAAACTCATGATGATCTTACAATCGCTGAAAAAGGGGGGGAATTAATGAAGGAAAGGATCGTATTCGTAGGCGTTCTTTTCTTAGCAGTTGTTTTGCTTGCAATTCAAGACTTACAGGCTATTTAAAAAATAAAGCTCACTGGTCGGAAAAGCGAAGCGCCTTCCGACTTTATAAATACCTTTAAGCCCTCTCAACAAAAGCACCTTCCATCTCCCGTCAGCGAAGCGCGCGTCTCTCATCTCCAGCACAATCAAAGCGTCCGACGTCCGACCCCAGGCGTCCGACTCCAGACCCCCCGACCCAGCCCAATCAAACACTCCCTTGCAAAACCACTTCCCCTTGTTGCCACAACTTCCATTCTCCTGGCTGATAAATATGCCAAGCTTCATCGGTGGTTAGTGGTTCGGTAGCTATGATGCTCACCACATCTTTGGGTGTGGTTTCGCCGGCAAAGTCCACGGTGACGTCGGCGTCTTTTAATTGCGCGGCACCGAAAGGTGCGCGGCGAGTGATGCAGGCGAGCTTGGTGCTGCAAAATGTAAACAGCCAGTCGCCGTTGCTTAATAAGCAGTTGAACACCCCTTGTTGGGCATAACTTTGTGCCAGGGATGTGAGTGCTTCGCATAAGGATTCTAGGGTCGAATCGCGATTGAGGTTGTCACGCAGGTGATTCATGATGTCGCAGAAAATGCGTTCGCTGTCGGTGTCGCCGATGGCTTCGTACATGCCTTGGCGATTTTGAAAATTCTGGATTTGTCCGTTGTGGGCGAACACCCAGTTGCGTCCCCATAATTCACGCACAAACGGGTGGGTGTTGGCTAAGCAAATATTGCCCACATTGGCTTGGCGAATATGGCAAATGGCGGTTTCGCTTTTTATGGGTAGGGTTTGTACCAATGATGCTACTTGCGAGGCGGAGCTGGCGGTGGCGTCATGAAAGGTGCGAATGCCTTTGCCTTCAAAAAACGCTACGCCCCAGCCGTCACTGTGGGGGCCGGTGTTGCCTCCGCGTTGGGTCAGGCCGGTAAAACTGAAGCATAAGTCAGTTGGGGTGTTGGCACTCATGCCCAGTAATTCACACATAGGGCAACCTAAATAAAACGGCCAGCACTGGCGACGATGATGGTGGTTAGGCCCAGTAACAGGTTGATGCCCACCAGTTTACGAATGGTGTTGAGCTGGCTTGCGCCTTCTGGCCAGTTTTCTTGTGACACGGCCAGTTTAAGTCGTTTGAAAGGTGCAAAGAAGACGTGGGCAAAAATAGCAAACATGATGTAACCCAGTAACAGCATGATGTGCACATGTAGGCCGACGATTTTCATGCCACCGTAGAGCATGATCATGGTGTGGCCACTGATGATGAGCGCGGCTATGCACACTATGACCCATTTGAAAAAGCCAGTGAAGACATCGCGCCATAGGCGTAGTCGAGCAGGGGGCTCAAGTAGGTCGGCAGCCACGGGTCTTAAACACACGTAAGCGAAGAACATTCCTCCAACCCACAGGCAAGCAGCTAATATGTGTAGACTAATAACGATGGCCATGATGTATCCTAGATGATTAAGGTTGATGATGGTTTTGCCTGTTGGCAGCAAATTCCATGAACTTTGCGGGCGTTTGCTTTTCATAACGCAGGCGGAATAGAAACATATTATAGGCATGAATGGGAGAGGCGAGATGGGGAAAGCAATAGTTTGGGCCATGGCGGCGGTGTTTTTGCTCAGTGCCACGGGCTGCTATGAGGCAGGGCAAACACAGCTGCACACTCAGGCACAAGGTGAGGTGACGTTAACGGCCAATGAGTACAGCATTCAAATTGGATTTGTGGAACAAGGGGAGTCCAGTGAAGCGGCTTTGGCAAAGTTAAATGCCGCCTTAGTGGGCTTTTTGCAATGGAAAGATGGCGCGGGTTTTAAGGTGGTGACGCAAAATCAATCGGTGCAGCCCATGTATCATTACCCAAACAATGGCCCTAGGGTATTAAGTGGTTATCAGGCCCGTCATGGTTTCAACGTGACAGGTATGGATTTGCTGCAATACTCTCAAGCCATGACCCGCTTGGCAGCGTTTAAACCAGAATCCCTGTACCAGGGTGAGGTGGGTGTGAGCGATGCTGAACGCAAGCAAGCGTTAGCTCAGGCCTATGAATTAGCCTATGGTGCGAACCAAGATAAGTTATCCACATTGATGGGTTTGGCTGGCTTGTGTGAGCCAAAGGTTGAGAGCATGAAAGAGTACACTCAATCCCATGGGGCACCACGGGCCATGATGATGGAGGCCGCATCCTCGGCGCCTGTGGCCAATGAGCATAAAATCAGCGTGCGCTTGGATATCACTTGGCAGGCAACTGACTGCTAGTCTTATGCGGTGGAAGCCAAATTCTGAAAATATGGGTTTGGCTCGCCGGTTTCACAATAGTGTTTAAGCTGCGTCATGAGGCTGCCCCAGGTGCTATTGCACAGGGGGAATAAGCCGTCGTCTTTGCGCCAGTTCATGTGTTTGAAGTCCAAGGTGCAGTGCTCATTGCTATCTTGGCTAATCTCCCACCACAGCTCGGTGCCGATCCATTCGACGGGGCCGTCAATGCATAGCCAAAACACCCGTTGATTAGGCAAAAGGCGCGTGGCTTCCATGGTGAAGTGGGTTTGTTTGTTATCAAACCAGAAATGGCAATGACCCCCTTCATTAAGGGCGGTCTCGCAGGTGTCTGTCCACCAGCCTTGGATGCCTTGGGTTTGGGTGATGGCGTTGTAGACCACAGCTGGACTGGCCTCGATGGTCACTTGATGTAAGCTATCAGCCATGACTTACCTCATGTATTGGGTGGTCAAAAAAACCACAGTAAGACAAATCATGCAAAACATTGGCCAATAAATAGCCAAAGCGCAAGCTGGTAAAATCTAAAGGCTCATCTAGAGTAAAACGCATGGACTTTATTGAGCGTCTGGCGTACAATGCGCACCTAATTTGCACGGGTGGGCCGATGATCAATTAAGCGCCCAACCTCCAGCCAAAGATATAATTTTAGAAAGCGGGATAGGGTCTGACCTTTGTCCCGCTTTTTTGCGACTTGTCCACTTGCAATGTCACGAGGAAGAAGCCTTGTCAAAGCCAGCTATTCTTGCGCTCGAAGACGGAAGTATCTTTAAAGGAACCGCCATTGGAGCGGATGGTGAATCAGTTGGGGAAGTTGTTTTCAACACCTCCATGACTGGATACCAAGAGATCCTGACCGACCCTTCGTACTGCCGCCAAATTGTTACTCTTACTTATCCACACATTGGTAACTATGGAACCAATGATGAAGACGCAGAATGCGATCGCATTTGGGCCGCAGGCCTGGTGATCCGTGACCTACCTTTGGTTGCAAGCAACTTCCGCAGCCAACAAGCACTCGATGAATACTTGATTGAACGTAACGTAGTGGGTATCGCTGATATCGACACCCGTCGTTTGACTCGCATCTTGCGCGAAAAAGGCAGCTTAAACGGCTGTGTTATGGCCGGCGATAGCATCGACGAAGCGCGCGCATTAGAGCTAGCCAAAGGCTTTGCTGGTTTGAAAGGCATGGATTTGGCGAAAGTGGTGACCACAGAAACGTCTTACCCTTGGAAAGAAGGCAGCTGGCAGCTAGGTCGTGAGCCTGGCAAGGGTCACGAAGAAGTAACCCTCTCTAATTTTGAGCAGCCATTCAAAGTAGTGGCTTACGACTACGGCGTGAAACGTAACATTCTGCGCATGCTGGCGGATCGTGGTTGTGATTTAACCGTGGTACCGGCACAAACCCCAGCCAGCGAAGTGTTGGCCATGAATCCAGATGGTATCTTCCTGTCTAATGGCCCGGGTGACCCAGAGCCATGTGATTACGCCATCGCTGCGATTAAAGAATTTTTAGAAACCGACATCCCTGTATTCGGTATCTGCTTAGGCCACCAGTTATTGGCATTGGCCAGCGGCGCCAAGACCATCAAGATGGGTCACGGCCACCACGGTGGTAACCACCCGGTGCAAAACCTAGATGACCAAACTGTGATGATCACAGCGCAAAACCACGGTTTTGCTGTAAGTGAAGAAGGCATGCCTGCTAACTTACGCGTGACTCACAAGTCTTTGTTTGATGGCACTACTCAAGGTATTCATCGTACCGATAAGCCAGCGTTTAGCTTCCAGGGTCACCCTGAAGCCAGCCCAGGCCCACACGATGCAGCGCCATTGTTTGACCATTTCATTGAATTAATGAAAGCCCGTAAAGCTTAATTGGAGAGAGAGCCATGCCAAAACGCACGGACATAGAAAGTATTCTAATTATCGGCGCGGGCCCAATTGTAATCGGTCAAGCCTGTGAGTTTGACTATTCTGGCGCCCAAGCCTGTAAAGCCCTTCGTGAAGAAGGCTACAAAGTTATTCTGGTGAACTCTAACCCAGCCACCATCATGACTGACCCATCCATGGCCGATGTCACTTACATCGAGCCAATCACGGTTGAGTCTGTTGCGAAAATCATTGAAAAAGAACGTCCAGACGTACTGCTACCTACCATGGGTGGTCAGACGGCGCTTAACTGTGCCCTAGGTCTAGAAGCCGCTGGCGTACTGGAGAAATTCGGTGTTGAAATGATCGGTGCGAATGCCGACGTAATCGACAAAGCCGAAGACCGTAACCGTTTCGACCAAGCCATGAAGAAGATTGGTCTTGAGTGTCCGCGTGCGGGTATTGCCCACTCCATGGCAGAAGCCTGGGAAGTGCAAAAAGATTTAGGTTTCCCTTGTATCATTCGTCCGTCTTTCACCATGGGTGGTACCGGTGGTGGTATCGCGTATAACAAAGAAGAGTTCGAAGAAATCTGTACTCGTGGTTTGGACTTGTCGCCAACCAGCGAGCTTTTGATCGATGAATCCTTAATCGGTTGGAAAGAGTACGAGATGGAAGTGGTGCGTGATAAAAACGACAACTGCATCATCGTATGTTCTATCGAAAACTTTGACCCAATGGGCGTGCACACAGGTGACTCTATCACTGTGGCTCCAGCACAAACCCTTACGGATAAAGAATTACAAATCATGCGTAACGCGTCTTTAGCGGTATTGCGTGAGATTGGTGTAGAGACCGGCGGTTCTAACGTTCAGTTTGGTATCAACCCAGAAACCGGCCGTATGGTTGTGATCGAGATGAACCCGCGTGTAAGTCGTTCATCTGCGCTTGCATCGAAAGCCACGGGTTTCCCAATTGCAAAAATCGCAGCCAAGTTGGCCATCGGTTACACCCTAGATGAATTGCAAAACGACATCACAGGTGGTCGTACCCCTGCGTCGTTCGAGCCAAGCATCGACTACGTAGTAACTAAGATTCCTCGTTTCACTTTCGAGAAATTCCCACAAGCGGATGCGCGCTTAACAACACAGATGAAATCTGTAGGTGAAGTGATGGCCATCGGTCGTACTCAACAAGAGTCATTGCAAAAAGCATTGCGTGGTCTTGAAGTGGGTGCTAATGGTTTTGATCCTATCGTGGATCTAAACGCCGAAGGCGCGAAAGAGAAAATCATCTCTGAGCTAAACACCCCAGGGGCTGAGCGCATTTGGTACATCGCGGATGCGTTCCGTATCGGCATGAGCGTTGAAGAAATCTTGGATTGCTGTGCGGTTGACCCTTGGTTCTTGGTTCAAATTGAAGACCTAATCAAAGAAGAAGCCAAAGTAGCGGAAAGCTCTCTCACGTCGTTAGATGCGGATCGTATCTTCCGCTTGAAGC
>JBFEWA010000456.1:0-2132 GCA_041546605.1 Bermanella sp. | reverse complement strand
TGTGGCTTTTTGTTGAGGCAAAGGAATGATATGACACAGCAATCTATTGATTACAATGATGCAGTGAATGACTTAATGGATATGTCCGTTAAGGCAACCGAACAGTTTTCTGAAATACTAGAGAGACTTACATCGCGAAAAACATCCGAGGATGATCCAGCCACATCTGTGATGGCAGACTTCAATGAAGCGTTTATGGAGTTTGGTGAAAAGTTGTTAGAGCATCCCGAATCCATCGTTTCTCAACAAATGCAATTAATGAATAAGCAAATGCAGCTTTGGCAACAAACTGCGTTGAAGTTCATTGGCCAAGATGCACATGCAGTGATCACCCCAGATCCTTCTGATCGACGCTTCAAAGACAGCGAATGGGAAACCAACCCAATATACGACTATCTCAAGCAGTTTTACTTGCTTCAGTCTGGTGCTATTCACAATATGATCGAAAGCGTTGATGACTTAAGCGAAAACACCAAAAACAAGGTGGACTTTCTAGTTCGTCAATATGTGAATGCCTTGTCCCCCAGCAACTTTGCTGGAACCAACCCTGAAGTGGTACGTAAAACCTTAGAAACAGGTGGTGCCAATTTAATTAATGGTATGGAGCAATTGGCTCACGATTTAAAAGAAAGCTTTGGCGGTTTAAATATTGCCATGTCTGATACATCGGCATTTAAAGTGGGGCGAAATGTAGCCACCACACCTGGCTCGGTTGTATTTGAAACCGATCTGATTCAATTAATTCAATACACACCAACAACCGATAAAGTATTAAAGCGCCCATTACTGGTGATACCGCCATTTATTAATAAGTATTACATTTTAGATCTCAGAGAGAAGAATTCATTTCTTAAGTGGCTTGTGGATCAAGGTCACACGGTATTTTGTATCTCATGGGTGAATCCTGGGCCGAGCCTGAGAAACAAAGGTTTCAGTGACTACATGCAAGATGGTCCATTGGCTGCGTTAGATGCTATTGAACAAATTACAGGTGAAAAGCAAGTGAACGCCATTGGATACTGTCTTGGCGGTACTCTATTAGCATCAACCTTAGGCTATATGAAAAAGAAAGGGGATGATCGTATACAGTCCGCCACGTACCTAGCTACCTTACTTGATTTTTCAGATCCTGGAGAAATTGGTGTATTCATTAATGAAACGGCTATCAGTGCCTTAGAAAAACAAATGAATGCGTTAGGATATTACGATGGTCGCATGATGGCCTTTAGTTTTAATTTATTGCGTGAGAATGATTTATTTTGGTCGTTCTTTATTAATAACTATTTGAAAGGCGAAAGGCCCATGGCCTTTGATTTATTGTACTGGAATACCGATGGCACAAACTTACCTGCGGCCATGCATAGCTTTTATCTGCGCAATATGTACCTGTACAACAAGTTACGCGAAAAAGATGGCATTGAGCTGGATGGTGTTTCCATTGATTTAAGTGCGGTTGAGACTCCAAGTTACTTTTTATCATTAGCGCAAGATCATATTGCGAAATGGAAAAGCACCTACGAAGGGGCCAAGCTATTTAAAGGTGATGTGAAATTTGTGCTCGGAGGTTCTGGTCATATTGCAGGGGTAGTCAATCCGCCTAGTGCTAATAAATATGGTTATTGGACTAATTCAGAGCTGCCCAGTGAGTCCGATGCATGGTTTCAAGGTGCAAAACGTCAAGATGGTTCTTGGTGGAACGATTGGAAATCATGGGTAACGAAATCCAGTGATGAACAGGTTGCTGCTCGAAAAATCGGCGAAGGCAAGTTAAAAGCCATTGAACCTGCCCCTGGACGCTATGCGACACAACGCATTGTGGATGTTATTACCAAATAAATTGCGAGCTTGCTACAAAAAACGGCTTACTGAGTGTCTTCAGTAAGCCGTTTTTTATGCATTGTAAAATGATTATGCTCCCTAAACGACTCTGTTTCATATTTGAGTATTGTAAGTCTCATTATCCCACCTACAATGAGGCAACGTTTAGGAGTTCATTATGCTGACTTGGCTTTGGCAATACATACGCCCATATCGCGCACGCTTAACCCTGGCAATGGTTGCGCTACTGGCTACATCGGCGTTGACCTTATCCATTGGTCAAGGCATTCGCTTAATGGTGGATGAAGGCTTTG
>JBFEWA010000033.1:0-15093 GCA_041546605.1 Bermanella sp. | reverse complement strand
ATCAAGGAATAATTATTTTCGGTGGCCTCAAATACCTCCTCTAAGCTCTTTTCTTGAGTAGCATCCCCTTCTTGCTTTGACAACGCTTCGCGTGCGCTAGATACATCGGACAATGTATTGTGCGATGCAAAAACAGCCATAATAAATAATAATTTTACTTTCACTTAAACCACCATGTTCTTCTTATTATTTTCGCTTAAAGCGAATGGTCTTACTTACCGGAACATCCGTTTTGATTGTATTTATTAAATCAGGATTGAAGTTGGCATCACCCTCTGAAACAAGCGTACCTTCATCATCATCCGCAGCGTCATCCGCAATATACCAATGAGCATTGTTTTTAGATCGAGCAATAGCATTCGTAAACTCTGCATTTTCTCTTATATGATCACTAGGGAAGAAATCCCTAAAATCTCTATATGCCATCTTGGTGAATGTGCGCTCATCTATAATTCTTAAATCTTCATCTCTAATTTCAAGCCCACCTACTGGTTTATGGCCGTTAGGAAAGACAATAAAAAGTACATTTTTATCCCAAATTTCCATAAATCGAGACAGAGTAAAACTAATATTCCCAAGAGAGGGATCTGCCACAAACACATGCCCATTTTTCACACCACGGACAACCACAAAATGCTTAAAACCAGCGTATTCAATGGGCGCGATCGCCGGGTGGTCGAGCTTGATCAAATCTTCTTTTTCTGCTCTAAAGCCACCTGATGGATGCCCCAGCGCCGTAACCAAGCGCTTCATGTCTAATAAAGAAAACCCACGTCGCTCAACAATTTTCTCAGAATCACCAAATTGCAGCAGGCCTTCCATCACCTGGCGCTCTTGGAAGTTTCGCCCCAGATAGAAATCAAGCAAAGTGGTTAATGCAGCTGAACCGCAACTATAGTCATAGGCCTGCCTAACGACATTGTTATATCTAAACTCAACTAACGGCTCTATAAACTCTTTTTGTTGAATACGGTTTGAGCCAAATCCAGTTTCATAATAAACAACACCCTTTGGCTGAGCTTCCACCTCTAGGAATTCAGTCAACATGGTGTAGCTAATCATTGAAGCAAGCAGAAAAACCAGCATGAAGGTATATGGCCTAAATTATTATTCTTGTTATTTCGGTCAGTTACGCATTGTTACATTATTTATTGACATAGGCTATAACCCGCAAGGATGAGTATCGACAAAATGCGCACTCATTGCTTAGTTTTTAACCACTAAAGAAAACTTAATGCACGAGAGTACAAATTAACGGACGTTTTTAGCCTGCCACTATATGAAAACCCACCCACTAACTTTAAAATATCGCCTTAATCTGGCAGGCATTCATGAAATTCTCTACAACCCAACTCGCTTACAGCGACGACACTGAGCATCTTTTAGTCAAACTACAAAAGCTTGGCAATCTCGTTGCACTCGAAAGCTCGGATCATCAACATGAAAATGGAAAGTGGAGCATTATCTCAGCCGCCCCTGCTCAGCTCATCACTATAGACTCAACCACGAAATTCACCCAAGCATTTGATGAGCTAACACGGCTTGAGCAAATCCTGCCACAAATATCGAGCGACCTCCCATTTTGCGGTGGACTCATTGGTCATATCAGCTATGACTTAGGAATGACGGATACGCACTCCAGGCCTCCCCTTCAAATGTCCGGCCAACCACTACTAGTATGTGGTCTGTATACATGGGCATTTATCTTTAATCACGATTCCAAAGAATGCCTTCTTGCGCACTGGTCAAGCATCAGTACTCATTCCATTAATGAACTGACCCAGCTGTACCAAGACACCATTCCAGGTACCATTGAATTCGAACTTTCCTCTGAATTCAAAAGCCATTGGGATAAAAGTACATACAAGCAAAAAATCCAGCAAATACACGAATACATAAGAGCTGGTGATACCTATCAAGTGAATTTAACGCAATCCTTCTCCACTACCTACTCAGGTAATCCACTGAAGGCTTATACAAAACTCAAAGAAAAAGCATGCGTGCCATTTGCCAGTTATTTCGAATATGACAGACTATGCTTCGCAAGCGCCTCCCCTGAATTATTTCTACAAAGTAATGGTCATACCATCACGACAAAACCCATCAAAGGGACTCGCCCAGTCAGAAGCAATCCAGAGGATAATCAGCGTGAAATTGAAGCATTATCAAGCAGCACAAAGGATCAAGCTGAAAACCTAATGATCGTCGACCTACTCAGGAATGATCTCAGCAAAAACGCAAAAAATGTTACTGTGACCAAGCTATTTGATATTGAAACCTTTAATACCGTCCACCATTTAGTGAGCACAATAACCGCTGAAATCGATCATTCTTCACCTCTAAAAATATTGTTTGATGCCTTTCCTGGGGGATCCATCACCGGAGCACCTAAAAAGCGCTCAATGGAGATTATTAGCGAACTAGAAGGAGAGCCTCGCAGCTTTTATTGCGGCACGACTTTCTATCTGTCTTGTAATAACCAACTTAATTCAAATATTTTAATTCGAAGCTTCTTGTTTGATCAGAAAACAGCCGAAGTTAAATGCTGGGCAGGCGGTGGGATCGTAATGGATTCAAAATGGGAGGAGGAATATCAAGAGAGCTTGGACAAGATATCCAAGCTCATGCAGGCGATCAATTAATCTAAAGAAAGATTTCGATTGCTGGCCTTTAAGAATTCCTTCTTCAACTCTTCATACTCATGAACAGCTGGGAACTGAGGGAACTCATTAATTACGTTTTGAGGTGATTTAAATAAGATACCCGCCTCTGCTTGCTTTAGCATGGTGGTATCATTGTATGAGTCACCTGCTGCAATACAGCGATAATTTAACAACTGGAATGCACGAATAGATTGACGCTTAGGATCGACCTGGCGCAATTTATAATCTGTGATAAAGCCTTCTTCACTTACTTCCAATTTATGGCAAAGCAAAGTTGGGAAGCCCAGCTGACGCATCAAAGGTTGTGCGAACTCATAAAAAGTATCCGACAAAATCACAACCTGAAAGCGCTCACGCAACCAATCAATGAACTCTCTAGCACCTTC
Source organism: Bermanella sp. (assembly GCA_041546605.1). Classification (GTDB taxonomy): domain Bacteria; phylum Pseudomonadota; class Gammaproteobacteria; order Pseudomonadales; family Oceanobacteraceae; genus Bermanella. The sequence continues at coordinate 12,044 of JBFEWA010000033.1, read as the reverse complement.
TAGAGGTGATAGCGTCGCGATTACTTCTTGAATATCATCTAATTTCAAGTTGTTATCCGCTAGAATTTTCAGACGCTGCTTCATTAAAACATCGTAGTCAGGGATATCACGGGTTGTGGCTTTTAATTCTTCAATCCCAGTTTTATTTGCAAATTCAATCCAAATTTCCGGGATCAATACCCCTTCTAAGTCTAAGCAGGCTAATTCCACCGCTCTCACTCCTAGCTTGTATAAAAGGTCGCTACTCTATCTGTTATGTCGCACCCGTTCAATCGTATAATAGGAAATATCTTATAAGCTATAATTATTAAATTATTCTTAATGATTATTTTTTAGCATATGCACTATCTGTTAATGTGCCACCAACAAAAATGAGAGAGATTCCCGATGAACCTGAGTATTTCAGAAATCGAAGCACAAAACAGTGCATTTCTTGAGCAACAACCAAAGCAAATCATTAAGCAAGCCTTGGAGCAGTTCGACAATATCGCCATTTCATTCAGCGGTGCTGAAGATGTTGTACTCATTGATCTCGCGTTAAAGACAAAGAAAGACATTCAGGTTTTTAGCCTAGATACAGGTCGCCTACACCCAGAAACCTATGCATTTATTGATCAGGTAAGAAAGCATTATGGAATTGAAATTGAATTAATCAGCCCTGATCATTCTGAGCTAGAGCCTTTTACCAAAGAAAAAGGTTTATTCAGCTTTTACGAAGACGGTCACAACGAATGCTGTGCTATTCGCAAGATCAACCCCTTAAAGCGCAAACTAAAGACGGTAGATGCCTGGATTACAGGGCAGCGTAAAGATCAAAGCCCAGGTACGCGAAACACAATCCCGGTATTTCAAAAAGACAACTTTGAAGGAGCCAATGGGGATCTGTATAAGTTTAATCCACTGGCTAATTGGACATCTGAGGACGTTTGGAACTACATCAAGATGTTTGATGTGCCTTACAACCCATTACACACTCAAGGGTTTATCAGTATTGGCTGCCAGCCATGTACTCGCCCAGTATTACCCAATCAACATGAACGTGAAGGCCGCTGGTGGTGGGAAAACGAAGGCGGGAAAGAATGTGGCTTGCACGCTGCAAACCTGATCACTAAGAGTTAATCAAAGCCAGGGGCTGCCCAATCCTAGCGACTGGGTAGCTCTATATTTGAAAACATCTCCTCTAGCTCCGCTTTGCTATGACACTGCGCAGCCTTTTCTATCGTTGCCTTATCTAAGTGTGGTGCAAATCTCGCCACAAAATCACACATAAAGCCACGAAGGAACGTCCCCTTTCTAAAACCAATGCGTGTAATGCTATCCCTAAATAGATGACTGGCATCAATGGCTACCAGATCACTGTCTTTTTCTGGATCAATCGCCATACTTGCCACGATACCCACACCAAGACCTAAGCGAACATACGTCTTAATCACATCAGCATCAGCAGCGGTAAAGACCACCTTAGGTGTTAACCCTTTCGCCTTGAATGCCTCATCCAAACGAGAACGTCCAGTAAAGCCAAATACATAAGTTACCAAGGGGAAAGTTGCTACTTCTTCTAATGTTGGCTGAGAGCGCTGGGCCAGAGGATGAGTCTTAGGCACCAAAATACTTCGATTCCAGCGATAGCACGGCATCATAATTAGATCATTGAAGTGATCCATGGCTTCCGTGGCAATGGCAAAGTCAACCGTACCGTCTGCTGCCATTTCAGCAATTTGCACAGGCGTGCCTTGGTGCATATGCAAAGACACATCCGGGTATTGAGCAATAAAATCTTGAATGATGCCAGGCAAGGCATATCGAGCCTGGGTATGGGTCGTAGCAATAGACAAGCTACCGCGATTCTCATTACTGAACTCTTGAGCAACCTGCTTGATGCTCTCCACTTTCCTTAGGATTTCTCCCGAAACCTTTAAGATTGCTTCGCCAGCCGGCGTCACTCGAGTTAAATGCTTACCGCTGCGCGCAAAAATCTCAACGCCTAACTCATCCTCAAGTAGACGAATTTGCTTACTGATCCCAGGCTGAGACGTATACAACACTTGAGCGGTGGCAGATACATTGAGATCATGATGCGCCACTTCCCAGATGTAGCGCAATTGTTGTAGCTTCATAAGCCCTCCAGGCTAACGCGACCCTACTACCCGTCTTTTGGTTATAAAAATATAAATAAATATTCTTTTCCAGAATAGATGGAAATCTATAGATTTACCAGCCATCTTCATAAACTGTATGTTATAAGCATAGACTATATTCATGGATTTTCTGTTATATGCAATGTCAGGGGCCCTAGTGGGGCTAATTGTCGGCATCACCGGCATTGGCGGAGGCTCATTAATGACTCCTCTGCTCCTATTATTCGGCATCCCACCTCATATCGCGGTGGGAACTGACCTTCTGTATGCTGCCATCACTAAGGCCAGTGGTGTCGTAGCCCACCACAGACAAAAAACCATTCGCTGGTCCATTACCCTTTTAATGGTAGCCGGAAGTATTCCTAGTGCCATTATTACCGGCATTGTTTTGAGTGCTTTTTTTGAAGACTATCAACATTACACAGGCGTCATAACAACTAGCCTAGGCGTCATGCTTGTTGTGACGGCCTTGCTACTGCTTTTCCGTAAAAAGTTACAACTTTTTGCTGAAAACCAGGCCAGCCTCAGCGGTTCTAGCTGGTTACAATCTAATCGCATGGCACTCACGGTTATTATGGGCGTTGTTCTGGGTGTGTTTGTGACCCTTTCCTCGGTGGGAGCTGGCGCAATAGGCACTGTGGTGCTTTTAATTCTGTACCCTTATTTAAGATCCATACAAATCGTCGGTACAGATCTCGCCCATGCGGTTCCGCTCACACTAATTGGTGGATTGATTCATTTATCTTTAGGTAACGTGGATTATGCGTTACTAGGGGCCCTTTTATTAGGTTCAATCCCTGCCATTCACCTTGGCACCAAGATAGGCACACACTTGCCTGAGAACTTATTGCGGAACGTTTTGGCTTTATTGCTCATGGCTCTCGGAATCAAATACATGGTGTTTTAAGCATCTGCTCGATTTAAATCCCCTAGACTCACCATAGGAATCATCATGACTGGGATAGGAGACATTTGTAACACCTTAGTCACAACAGACCCCATAGGGCCTCCTTGAAATGCATGCTGGCCATGGCTTCCTAGCACCAAAATATTACTCTCTCTTAATAATGCTTGCTGAATGATCACCTCAGCAGGCTGCCCCATCTCAACAATAATTTCATCTATTTCAAGCTCACTCAAAATATCAATATAATCCGTACTTAAAGCTTCTTTCACCTGCGTTTTAATAAATGACATCACCTCCTGCAGGCCCTTTTGGCGTAAATGCCTAGATGCGTCATGGGGGAGATAGGTATTAATGATTGACTCAGCAAAGACACCCATAGGCTCAACCACATGCAGAATATCGATTCTTGCCTGTAGACTTATAGCCAGCTGTGCGAGCTGCTTCATCAAATATGGACTGTATAAGCCTAGATCCGTGGCATATAAAATACGCTGCATTATGGCGACCACTGACTGCCAATTCTTCAATTAAGCATAGCAGCTGAAATTCTGTCTATACTTTCAATTGTATCTAGATAGGAGATCATTATGAGTGACCGTATGCTAAGCCTAGCTGAAGCTAGCAGCGTCTTAAATGTAAGTGAAGTAACCGTAAAAAGATGGGCCAGGGAGCACCTACTCAAGTCAGTCAAACAAGGCACTGAGCTACTATTTCCTGAGCCAGACGTATTAAAATACAAAGAAATAAACGATAGATTGAAAAAATAATCCCCAAAGGCTTGCCTCAAGCAAGCCTTTTACCCTTATTTCTGCAATTTCTGCCAATTTCCCCTTTCAGTTGCCCAATCAAGTGCTCTATTATATCGGCCTTAATAAGAATCACGCCTTGGAATTTAAGAGCACAATGTCAGATAAACGCGTCGAAGATTTAAATATCGAGAGTACTCAGACCCTTATTACCCCTGAGCAACTAAAAACAGAGCTTCCGATTACTGATAAAGCAGTGAAATCGGTAGAAGAAGGTCGCCTAGCCGTTCGCAACATCCTAGATCGCAAAGACCATCGCCTATTTGTGGTCATTGGCCCCTGCTCTATTCACGATGTACAAGCAGCGAAAGAATACGCTGAGAAATTAAAAGCCCTTGCCGAAAAAGTAAATGACACCATTTTAATCGTGATGCGCGTTTATTTCGAAAAACCACGCACCACAGTGGGCTGGAAAGGTCTTATCAACGACCCTTACCTTAATGACACCTTTAAAATCGAAGATGGCCTGAAGATTTCCCGTAAATTGCTTCTTGATTTAGCTGAGCTTGGGCTACCTCTATCCACCGAGGCTTTGGACCCAATCTCACCACAGTACCTACAAGACCTGATTAGCTGGTCTGCCATTGGTGCCCGCACCACAGAAAGCCAAACCCACCGCGAACTGGCCTCTGGCCTATCTTGCGCTGTTGGCTTCAAGAATGGCACAGACGGCAATCTAACCGTGGCCATCAACGCCCTACAATCCACCGCCAACCCTCACCGTTTTTTGGGTATCAATGGTGATGGACAAGTTGCCGTAGTGAAAACCAAGGGTAATCCTTATGGTCACGTGGTATTACGCGGTGGTGGCGGCAAGCCAAATTATGACTCAGTAAGCATTGCCCTTTGTGAGCAAGAACTAGAGAAAGCCAATGTAGCGGCCAACATCATGGTTGACTGCTCTCACGCCAACTCAAACAAAGATCCAGCGCTACAACCTTTAGTAATGGACAACGTAAGCAACCAGATCCTAGAAGGTAACAAGTCCATTGTGGGATTAATGGTAGAATCGCACCTTAAATTCGGCAGCCAAAGCATCCCTGCTAACCTGGATGACCTTGTATATGGCCAGTCCATTACAGATGGCTGTATCTCTTGGGAGCAAACCGAAGAAGCGATCCTTAAGATGCATGAAAAGCTAAAAGACGTCCTACCTACGCGCTAATCAATCAAGGGCTGCTTTTGCAGCCCTATTTCGTTTTTTTATGATAAAATTGCGCGCTTTCTTAATCAGGCCTCAAACATGAATTCACCTACAGTCGGCATTATCATGGGCTCCACCTCTGACTGGGCGGGCACTATGGAAAAAGCAGAAGAAGTATTAGCACAGCTCGGTGTGAGCTATGAAGTGAAAGTGGTCTCCGCTCACCGCACACCTGATTTACTTTTTGAATACGCAGAAACCGCAGCCGAACGCGGCATAGAGGTTATTGTCGCTGGTGCCGGTGGCGCTGCACACCTTCCTGGTATGGTGGCATCCAAGACTCACCTACCTGTATTTGGCGTACCCGTTAAGAGCAAAGCCTTAAATGGCATTGACTCCCTACTTTCTATCGCACAAATGCCTGCTGGTATTGCTGTAGGCACTTTGGCAATTGGCCCTGCTGGCGCAGCCAATGCAGGCTTATTAGCGGCACAAGTAGTTGCTCTTCACGATGAAAACGTGCGCGCCAAGCTAATTGAGTTTCGCCAAAAGCAAACTGAAAAAGTTCTTTCAATTCCAGATCCAAGGGATGCGTAGTAAATGGCAGTAAAGCGTATAGGAGTTATTGGCTCTGGCCAGCTAGGCCGAATGATGGCTTTAGCGGGCACCCATCTTGATACTGAATATGTGTTCTTTGATGAGGCACTGGAGTCTCCGTGCTCCAACCTAGGCCCAACACTTCAGCCTAGCCAAAACACACTGGAAGAATTTATCAGTCGTGTGGATGTGGTGACCTACGAATCTGAAAACACTGATGCTGAATTGGTAAAGCGCATCAATGAAACAGTCCCTGTCTACCCTGGTGTTAACTCCCTACTTAAGAGCCAACATCGCTTAACTGAAAAGGCCTTTTTTCAATCAATTGGTATCAGTACCGCTGAATTCAGAAAAGTTGAGACCAGGCAAGAATTGGAAATCGCCATTGATGAGCTCGGCTTGCCGATTATCCTGAAGACCACTCGCGAAGGTTATGATGGCAAAGGCCAAGCCATGATCAAAACCTCAGCAGATATTGAATCTGCGTGGCAAGCGCTTCAAGGGAAAGAATTAATCGCAGAAGCCTTCGTGCACTTCAGCCGCGAGCTTTCCGTTATTGCGGCGCGCAGCCCTAGCAATGAAATCAAGGTCTACCCGCTTGCCGAAAACGATCACAGCCAAGGTATTTTAAGAGTATCTAGAGTGCCTGTTCAAAATTTATCAGCAGATAAAGCCGAACAAGCCAAACAATTCATTACCAAACTATTGAATGAACTGGACCACGTGGGAGTTCTTACATTAGAGCTATTTGATACTGAATCAGGCCTTGTGGCCAATGAAATGGCGCCTCGCGTTCATAACTCCGGCCATTGGAGTATTGAAGGTGCTTACTGTAGTCAATTTGAAAACCACATCCGCGCCATTTGCGACCTACCCCTTGGCTCAACGGAACAACGTGAACCTTTTGCCGGCATGGTAAACATCATTGGCAAGCACGGGGATCGCGTAAAGGTATTGAAGGAGCAAAATTGCTTCTATCACGACTATGGCAAATCGGAACGTTTGAATCGTAAGCTTGGACACATCAATATCGTGAGTGATTCTCAGCAGGCTCTTGATGCTGCCATTGAGCGTCTCGATGATTTTGTTAAGGAATGCGGGTAATTCACCCCACTCTAGCTGCAATAAAAAAGCCCGTTAGGGCTTTTTTATTGCTTATAGTTGGCCAACTCAATGCTTACATGTAAGCATTGTCTGCCTTAGTATGATCCGTCACATCACGCACACCGGCAAGCTGTGGCAATTTAGAAAGCAATGTCTTTTCGATACCTTCTTTCAACGTCACATCAACCGCACTGCAACCTTGGCAACCACCACCAAATTCTAAAATAGCCAAATTATCATCCGTCACTTCAACCAACTTCACTTCGCCGCCATGAGACGCCAAACCCGGATTGATTTCATTATAAAGAATATAAGTAATCTGCTCTTCGATAGGACTATCATCGTTTACGCGAGGCATTTTCGCATTAGGCGCCTTAATGGTTAGCTGACCACCCATTTTATCCTTGGCGAAATCGATTTTGGCATCTTCAAGATACAAAATACTTTGCTTGTCTAAATAAACACGCAAATCATCCAAATCCATGATTTCGTCACTGGCGTTAACCTCTTCTGGTCGACAATAAGCCAAACAGGTTTCAGCATAGGGTGTACCGGGCTGAGTAATGAAAACACGAACCGACATTCCTGGTACATTTTGCTTAGCCAGTAGTTCTGACAAATACTGTACAGCCGCATCAGTGATATTAAGCATTGGTAACTCCAATAAAATTTGCCTAATTTTACTGAGTTTTAGCCTTAAAACCAATCCCTAGTTATTTACTCAGGTATTAATTGGTCTTATATAACCATACTCAATAAGCGTTATAAGAAATTAACCATTTTCTCAATATGGATCTTTTGCTATTGTCCGCGCAAAATTAATAACACTGCCGCCAGATTTGGCTGTGATGAGAGTAATATGTATATATATGACAACTACGATCAGCGCATCGTAGATGAGCGTGTGGCTCAATTCAAAGATCAGACCGAACGCTATCTTGCTGGTGAACTGACAGAAGAGCAGTTCCTACCTTTGCGCTTACAAAACGGTCTATACGTTCAACGCTACGCCCCAATGCTACGTGTAGCCGTACCTTACGGCCTGCTATCTAGCAAGCAAGTTCGCAAGCTAGCACACATTGCCCGTACCTATGACAAAGGCTACGCCCACATCAGTACGCGTACCAATGTTCAGTTTAACTGGCCTGAACTAAAGGACGTGCCTGAGATTTTAGCTGAGTTAGCGAGCGTCCAAATGCACGCTATCCAAACCAGCGGCAACTGTATTCGTAACACCACTACCGACCAATTTGCCGGTGTTACCCCTAATGAGTTAGTAGACCCGCGCCCATACTGTGAAATTATTCGTCAGTGGTCCACCTTCCACCCAGAATTTGCTTTCTTACCACGTAAGTTCAAGATTGCAGTTAACAGTCACCTAACAGATGACCGCGCTGCCACCTTGCTACATGACATTGGCATTAAGATTGTGCGCAACGAAGCTGGCGAGCTTGGCTTTGCCGTATACGTTGGCGGCGGCCTTGGTCGTACACCGATCGTAGCCTCTCTTGTAAAAGAGTTTTTACCAGAGAAACACCTACTAACTTACCTTGATGCTGTATTGCGCGTGTACAACCTTAATGGTCGTCGTGACAACAAATACAAAGCCCGTATTAAGATCTTAGTGAAAGCACTAGGCGTAGAAGCATTCGCTGAAAAAGTGGACGCCGAATGGCAGCATCTTAAAGATGGCCCAGGCACCCTTACTCAAGAAGAAATTGATCGCATCAAGGGTCATTTTGTCGCTCCAAACTATGAAACACTGGATGCAAACAATGCAGAACTTGAGCAACAACTTGCCGAAAACAAAGCATTCTCGAACTGGTATAACCGCAACGTTAGCCAGCACAAAGTGAATGGCTACGCCATTGTCACCCTAACACTGAAAAAACTAGGCACCCCTCCTGGTGATTTAACGGACAAACAATTAGATGTGGTTGCCGACCTTGCTGATAAATACAGTTTTGGTGAAGTGCGTAATACACACGAGCAAAACATCGTATTGGCTGACGTTAAACAAAGCGAACTTTTTGCTTTATGGCAAGAAGCCAAAGCAAACGGTTTCGCCACACCGAACCTAGGCTTATTGACCGACATGATCTGCTGCCCAGGTGGTGATTTCTGTGCGCTTGCAAACGCCAAATCCATTCCAGTAGCCGAAGCACTGCAAGCCAAGTTTGATAATTTGGATTACCTGCATGATCTTGGTGAAATTGACCTAAACATCTCTGGCTGCATGAACGCCTGTGGCCACCACCATATTGGTCACATTGGCATTCTAGGGGTTGATAAAAAAGGCGAAGAATTCTATCAAGTATCCCTTGGTGGTGATGCAGGTCCAGATGCGACCGTTGGTAAGATTCTTGGGCCATCATTTGCCCGCGAGCAAATGCCTGAGACAATCGAAAAAGTATTGAATGTTTATGTAGATCAACGCATTGAAGGCGAGCGTTTCATCGATACTTATCGTCGTGTTGGTCATGATATTTTCAAGGAGCGCGTATATGCAAAATCTAATTAATTCCACAAGCATCCTTGAAAACAACTGGGAAATTGTCAGCGACTATGAAGCGGCTTTACCTAGCGGAAACATTCTGATGGATGTTGATTACTGGATTGCTAACAAAGAACAACTAAATAGCCGCAATGATATTGGCTTGATTCTTAAGGGTGATTCCGACATTGAATCCATTAAGAATGAGCTAGACCAATTTGAAGTGATTGCAGTGAACTTTCCAGCATTTGCAGATGGCCGAGGTTACAGCCTGGCGCGCCTATTGAAAGAGCGTTACAACTATAAAGGTGAAATCCGTGCCATCGGTGATGTACTGATTGATCAACTTTATTTCATGAAGCGCTGTGGTTTTGATAGCTATTTATTGAAAGAAGGTTTGGACGCACAAAAGGCATTGGCGTACTTCTCTACCTTTAGCGATCCATATCAATTAGCTTACGATCTACCTACCCCTCTATTTAGACGTAAAGCCTAAACACTTAAACAGCCTCTTAAATGAGGCTGTTTTTCATTTACCCCTTTACTCACACACCATTTTATATCAGGCTTATTCTGTCTTGGCCGGATGTATATCATGGAACACAGCCTGTTTTTTTCTTTTTTTATCATCTTCAGTGGTGCTGCCATTCTGGCAACCTTATCACTGTATACGCATCAGCCCATTATCGTAGCTTATGTGGCCCTGGGCATCATCGCAGGCCCATCCGTTATGGGCTGGGTCAGCGACGCACAACACCTAAGTGAGATCGCTCACATTGGTATTGTCTTCTTATTATTTTTGCTCGGGTTAGACATGCAACCCAAAAGCTTGGCCCATGTTCTTAAAAAAGCCAGCCTTGTGGCTCTAGCAAGTTCAGCGGTCTTTTTCGCCCTTGGCTATGGCTGCGCACTAGCATTTGGATTCAACCAAACAGAGGCACTCATCACAGGGGCGGCACTGATGTTTTCCAGTACCATTATTGGCATCAAACTTTTGCCCACCACAGTATTGCACCACAAACACATGGGTGAGCTCATGGTAGGTCTTTTACTATTGCAGGACATGATCGCCATCGTCACCCTACTGGCCATTGGTAGCGCAACCAAAGGCGGCAATCTACAAGACTTCGCATTAACGGCCATTGCCCTGCCCTGCATGATCGTTGGGGCTTATTTATTTGTAAAATGGGTCATCCTCCCATTGCTTACAAAATTCGATCTCTTTCACGAGTACTTATTTTTAATGGCGATTGGCTGGTGCCTAGGACTTGCCGAACTTGGCGCGTATCTAGGTCTATCAAAAGAAATGGGAGCATTTGTTGCGGGCATCACATTAGCCACTCATCCAGTTGCCCAATTCATGACAGAAAAACTAAAACCCATTCGAGATTTCTTCTTGGTTTTATTTTTCTTCACCTTAGGCGCGGGATTCAAACTGCATGTGCTGGCTGATATTTGGCTCTATGCCATTATTTTGAGCGTACTGGTGCTGGCCATCAAACCCATTACGTTTAAATTACTGCTAAACCAGCAAGCGGAAAAAGACACGTTGTCTTGGGATATCGGCTTTCGTCTCGGTCAAATCAGTGAGTTCTCACTGCTTATCACGTATTTAGCCATCGGCAGTCAATTGATTGGGGAAAATGCCGCTCACACAATACAAGCGACAGCGGTGATTACATTTATTGTATCCACCTATATTGTTATTTTTAAATACCCCAATCCAATTGCACCATCCAGTAAATTGCGCCGAGATTAATGAGCTAGAATATAACGACCAGAAATTTTGCCGGCCAGCATGTCCGTCATGACACTGGCCAATTCATTTTTGGAAATCACCTGACATTCCGCCAACAAATTATCTAACTGCCATTCATTTGCGATTTTATTCCAAATAGCCTGCTTGCGTGAAAGCGGCAACTCCACAGAATCAACACCCAGCAAACTCACATCCCTTAAAATAAACGGAAACACACTGGTATTTAATTTAGGTGAGGCAACCAAACCACAACACGCAACTGCGCCTTGGTAGCCTACTTTCTTCAAAAGCGTTTCAAGTACATTGCCACCTGCCACATCGACAGCAGCAGAAAACTCTGGCTTTAACATAGGGCGCTTGGAATCATCTAGGAAGTCATTGAGCAAGTGCACCTGGCTTGCACCTAAGCCCTTAACAAAATCAACCTGTTCGCTTTTCGAAGTAATACCGTGAACTTCATAACCAAGCTTTGCTAGCAAACGAATAGCGATACTACCCACACCACCAGTGGCGCCAGAGACAGCCATGGGCTTTTGCGAAAGATGGGTTTGCGACAATAACTTATCAACACACAAAGCAGCAGTTAGCCCCGCCGTACCCCAAGACATGGCCTGCTCCGCAGAGAGGCTCTCTGGTAATTTAATAGCCCATTGCTTTGGCACTCGAATGTATTCACCAAAACCACCAGAGGTATTCATACCCAAATCATAGCCAGTGATAATTACCTTACAGCCAACAGGAAAGTCGTCGATTCCAGACTCAACCACCTCTCCTGCAGCATCAATTCCAGGGGTATGAGGAAAGGATTGAGTAACCCCCTTGTTTCCCGAAAAAGACAATGCATCTTTATAATTTACCGATGAGTGACTGACTTTAATCAGTAAGTCACCCTCAGGAAGATTTTGCGTATTAAGTGTCTCAATGGAGCTGACAAACTCTCCCTGATCATTCTCTGCAACCACTAACGCTTGATAATTCATAGTGCGACCTATAAGTACCATTTATGAAATGCAATTTTATTCAGCACTTGCTCAATCGACTGTGTTAATGCAGATTGAGCCGAACCACCGATACGTTTCAATAACGGTTTTTTCT
>JBFEWA010000438.1:0-2319 GCA_041546605.1 Bermanella sp. | reverse complement strand
CACAGCGCCCAATGGAACATCAACGGCATGACCTTTAAGCCATTTAGCGTGGGCGCTGGCTTTTTAGTGGGCGACCATTCGGATTTATTTTTGGTTCTGCCTGATCGCTATCCTGAAGGTTATTACGCCCCATCTGCCTTGCGCATTGTGTTTAATTATCAAGCGACCTTAGAAATCACACCTCAACTTTCAGCGTATTTTGATATGTCGATTATCGATGTGGGTTTTATTGGCTATATCAGAGAGCCGGAATTCTATCATGACAATTATGATTTCTTAGGACTTGAAGGGGTGACGAATTGGGGTTTTGGAGCACGTTATGCTTTTTAAAATACATACACTGAAATTCAAAATCGCCTTATTCACACTAACGGCATTTATTCTAAGTGCTTGCAATTATGAGGTGAGTCCTTGGTCTATGGATGCAGACTGTGCCGAGTCAGTATCCATAGCCGCAAATATTAAACGCTTAGAGGCGTTTGAAGCGCAAGTGGGTGCTCGGGCTGAGTATCAAGTGGCATTGATCAGTGATCCCCAGCAGTATCCTGGTTCCTTTGAAAAAATCATCAAGCACGTTAACGGCCTGCCGCAAGTGGATTTTATTTTATTGAGTGGGGATCTAGCGGACACAGGCATAAAAGCCGAATTTGAATGGGTGTGCAAAGTAATGGAACAAGCAAAGCAGCCTATTTTTGCGGTGATTGGTAATCATGATGCGTTAGCGTTTGGTAAGGATATTTGGGCCCGGGTGTTTGGCCCAGAAGACTACAGCTTTACCTATCAAAACAGTAAGTTTATTGCCTACAACGACAACAAGTATGAATTTGCAAATGTGCCTGATCGTGATTGGCTAACGCAAGAAGCCCAAGGGGATGCATTACGCGATCACACCATTGTGTTCAGCCATATTCCTCCATGGGATAAAGATCTGGCCTTAAGCCAAGAGCTAAAAGATATGGGGGTTGACTTAGGTGTGCATGGGCACGAGCATCGATTTGATTTTTGGCAATTAACCGATGTTCAATTACCTCATTATGTGACCTCATTTACCAAGGAAGAAGAGTTTGGTTTATTAACAATCAACCCTTCAGACTACACATTAGAGAATTGTAACTTAAGCCGTTGTGAAGTAGCGCAGGTTCGTAACCGTTAAGCGTTTAATGGATAGAAAGATAAAAGCCCAGCGTCGCTGGGCTTTTTCGTTTTGGCAGGGTTTATTGTTTGTCCATGGTGAATACACCGGCGGCGTGTTTGTGATTATCACTACCTGATGTGTCGATTGTTCCAAGGTTGTAAGCCCCAGCAAATTTATCTCCTGGTTTAACAAAAATACCGCCAATATTTCCGACAATATTAGTCTCAACCCCATTAACTGTACCGCTTAGATTTTCGGTAAAGAATTCTGGTTTCATGGTTCCATTACTCATCATAGAACCAGAGAACTCCACGTTCCAAGTGGAGGATACTGGGCCAGGAACCGATGAACTTAAGTTTTGATTATCACTGGTTTGCAATGTTAATTGACCGTTAGTGATGGCTCCAATGGGGTTGGCCACTGTCCCGAAGTTTACATCGAAACTAGCGGTAAGGGACTGCACAATACCGTCGTCAGCAAACCCCATACATTGGGAAAGTTTCATACAATCTAGGTTAGCTGAACTAAATACTGCTGTACCAGTGAGTTGGTTGATGTCCGCCCGCTCAGCAGCGATCCAGAATGCTAATATTTCATTTTCAGTGTCACTGTAAGGGACATTATTTTTGATTTCATCAAACAGAATTCCTTCATTAGGCTCTGTTATCCAAATGCCCCAACTTATATTACGACGTCCTCCAACATTGCTTACTTGAATATCGCAGGGGGTTGGGTTACCACTTTGACCATCACCGCAAAGTGTCGCGAAGCTAAGTAAGTTAGATACAGTTTGATTGCTTTCAGCAGGCTTTCTGATAACGGCAATACGAGTGCCATCACTGTCTTCTTCAATTTCGAGCATGATTGGTTTGTTATTTACTGCATCCCATGACCCAATTGCGATCACTAAATCTAATTCTGATGAACCGTACCATTCCTCACTTGAAGGAGTGGCACTGCCAATTATGGAATATAAATTTTGCTGCAAGATTGCATCATCCGATTGCACTTCTAACTCAATTTCAGAAACAAACTCATCAGTAGGATTACTTGGACTGGAGAGGAGGTTAATTGCATATACAGCATTACCGTCAGTCGTATCAGGATCTGCAATGATAATGTCTATATGTGGAGTAATAGTACTCGTTACATCGATCGATGATGTGCCGGTATCTTCATATATT
>JBFEWA010000440.1:0-2294 GCA_041546605.1 Bermanella sp. | reverse complement strand
TTGGCCTTGGCCACTATGTCTTCAACCTTGTTCAAATCTCAAAGGGCACCATTGTAAAGCAGGCGGGCGGCACTGTAACGCCACTGTATGACAAAAAAGTGAAACAAAACGGTAAAAATTCAGAAATTATTCGTCATATTCAGCCATCGCTCAAAATTCACACAGGCTTTTTATAGATCAAAAAAAAGGCCTCCTGTAGGAGACCTTTTCTTGAACGAGAGGTTCAGGGGAATTACATCATTCCGCCCATACCACCCATGCCGCCCATACCACTCATGTCTGGCATGCCGCCTTTTTCTTCTGGGATGTCAGCAACCATAGCTTCAGTAGTGATCATAAGGCCACCGATAGATGCCGCTGCTTGCAAAGAAGAACGGGTCACTTTCGCAGGGTCAAGAATACCCATTTCGATCATGTCGCCGTACACACCTGTGGCTGCGTTGTAACCAAAGTTGCCTTCGCCAGACTTCACTTTGTCCACAACCACAGAACCTTCGTCACCGGCGTTCGCCGCGATTTGACGAATAGGCGCTTCCATAGCGCGTAATGCTAGAGCGATACCGACGTTTTGGTCATCGTTGTCACCTTGAACCGTTACTTGGCTTAGGGCACGAATCAGAGCAACACCACCACCGGCAACCACGCCTTCTTCAACCGCAGCGCGAGTCGCTTGTAGTGCATCTTCAACGCGGTCTTTCTTCTCTTTCATTTCGATTTCAGAACCAGCGCCAACTTTGATGACTGCAACACCGCCAGATAGCTTAGCTAGACGCTCTTGTAGCTTCTCTTTGTCGTATTCAGAAGTAGAGCTTTCAGCTTCAGCACGGATTTGATCACAGCGTGCTTGTACGTCAGATTCCGCACCGGCACCGTCTACGATCACAGTCACTTCTTTGTCGATCACAACTTTCTTAGCTGTACCTAGGTCTTCTAAAGTCGTGGTTTCTAGGCTCATGCCGATTTCTTCAGAAACCACTTTACCGCCGGTTAGAATCGCGATGTCTTGCAACATGGCTTTACGACGATCACCAAAACCAGGGGCTTTAACCGCAGCAACTTTGAATGTGCCACGCATGGTGTTCACAACTAAAGTGGCAAGGGCTTGGCCTTCTACGTCTTCAGCTACGATTAATAGAGGACGACCAGACTTAGCAACGGCTTCTAGTAATGGAATGATTTCTTGTAGGTTATCGATTTTCTTGTCCGCTAGAAGAATCACAGGGTTTTCTAGCTCAACATTCATTTTTTCTTGATTGTTGATGAAGTAAGGAGATAGGTAGCCACGATCAAACTGCATACCTTCTACTACTTCTAGCTCGTCTTGCAGACCTTGGCCTTCTTCAACTGTGATCACGCCTTCTTTGCCTACTTTTTCCATAGCTTGAGCGATTAGATCACCCACAGTGCTATCAGAGTTTGCAGAGATAGTACCTACTTGCGCGATGGATTTGCCATCAGCACATGGTTGAGACAATTTCGCCAATTCTTCAACAACCGCAGCAGTGGCTTTATCAATACCACGCTTAAGATCCATTGGGTTCATGCCCGCGGCCACAGACTTAAGGCCTTCGTTGATGATGGCTTGCGCCAATACTGTGGCAGTGGTGGTACCGTCACCGGCTTTGTCGTTGGCTTGAGACGCTACTTCTTTCACCATTTGCGCGCCCATGTTTTCGAACTTGTCTTCTAGTTCGATTTCTTTCGCCACAGACACACCGTCTTTAGTGATGGTTGGCGCACCAAATGACTTATCTAAAACAACGTTACGGCCTTTAGGACCTAGGGTTACCTTAACGGCGTCCGCTAAGATGTTCACACCCGCCAGCATTTTCTTACGGGCGCTATCACTAAAAATAACTTCTTTTGCCATGATTCAATTCCTTAAAAATATCTAATCAATGTATTACGTGAATTGAAGATTAAGCTTCAATGATGCCGTAGATTTCGTTTTCGCTCATGATCAATAGCTCTTCGCCATCGATTTTCACTGTGTTGGCACCGTATTGACCAAACAGCACAACATCACCTACTTTCACAGCTAGGGCTTGAATGTCGCCATTTTGTAGGATGCGACCCGTTCCCACTGCTACGACTTCACCTTGGTTCGGTTTCTCAGCAGCTGCGCCAGGAAGCACGATACCGCCAGCCGTTTTGGTTTCTTCTTCTTTACGACGAATTACGATTCGATCGTGTAACGGACGGATTTTCATTAACGTATCTCCAAACGAGTTTTAATAGCGCTGAATAAACCAGCTTTCTTGTTAGTTGGCGGTAAACCGCCGAAATTGTTTATG
>JBFEWA010000184.1:0-6411 GCA_041546605.1 Bermanella sp. | reverse complement strand
GTACAAAAAGCCAGTTTTGATGCGTTAAGCCCTATGGGGCGTTTGATCGTATTTGGCGCTGCTGAATTTACCCCAGGCAAAAACCGACCGAATTATCTGCCGGCCATCTTTAAATATTTAAAGCGTCCTAAATACGATGTGATGGACATGATCAGTGAGAATAAATCGGTCATGGCATTTAATTTAATCTGGCTGTGGGAGCAGGTGGATTATTTATCGCAATTAATACAAGACATGCAGCGCATTAAAATTGATCCCCCTTATGTGGGACACGAATTTGATTTTAATGATGCTAAAGCGGCCATTGAATGTTTAAGGCAAGGTCGCACTATAGGTAAGGTGGTGTTAAATGTATCTGAAACGTAATGAAAATGGTGTTCAGCGATTCATGATTTTTTTATTTTAAAGTTCAGTCAATATTAAAAAAGCGCCCATGAGGCGCTTTTTTAATGAGTAAATTGATCCTTGAAATCAAGCGTGTTTAATCCCTTCTAAATGTTGGTGACACACTCGCTGTGCAATGTTTTTAAAATCTTGGATGAAGGCATTTTCCGCTTGTTCTGCACGTACCGCTGCATACAAGGTGCGCCAAACACCGTGGCGACCTAATGGTTTTTCAACCACAAATCCTTGTTTTACATAATCATGCACGGCCCAGTTAGGCAAACAGCTGATACCGCGACCACTGGCCACCAGTTGCACCATCATCATGGTCAACTCCACTTGGCGCACGCTACCTGGCTCGATACCAGCAGGGGTTAAAAAGCATTGGAAAACATCCAGGCTTGAGCAATCTACTGGGTAGGTGATCAGGGTTTCTTTGCTCAAGTCGTGTGGTTCGATGACTGGCTTTTGTGTCAGGCTGTGATCCGGTGCCAACACCAACATGGCTTGATATTTAAATAAGGGTAAATACTGCACTTGTTCGTCATTTTTAGGATCGGACGTAACCACTAAATCCAATTCGCCATTTTTCAATTTAGCGATGGAGTCAAAGTGAAAGCCCCCCAGCATGTCCAATTCAACTTCAGGCCAATGACCACGGAACTCATTCAGGGTAGGCATTAACCAGTCATAGCAGCTGTGACATTCGATGGTGATGTTCAAGCGGCCTTTGCGTCCTTGGCGAATACGGGATAAATCGCGCTCGGTGGCTTCGATTTGAGGTAATACCGATTGAGCCAATTCTAATAAGCGCTGTCCTGCCGGAGTAAAGCGCACTGGCTTGGTTTTACGATAAAACAGAGGCTGATCTAAGCGACCTTCCAGCTCTTTTAGCTGATGGGAAAGGGCCGATTGCGTCAGGTGAATTTGCGCTGCCGCTTCCACCAAACTGCCGGTTTGATCCAATGCCATGAGGGTTTTTAAATGTCGAAGCTCAATGTTCACGTTAGACCTTCAGCTAAAAGTATGAGGAGTGTAATTAAAGTATCATTATTAGAAATTTTCAATCTTTATTTGAAAATAATGAGTTTGATTCAATTTACTTCGTGATTCATCCTGTATTAGTAAATTTCACCAATAGAGGATTTAACGTGAATAATACTAATAAAAGTTTCCGGCCCACCACCCACGTATTGGGATACCCAAGAATGGGGAAACAGCGTGAGTTGAAATGGGCACTAGAGGATTACTGGCGTGAAGGTCTTAGCCAGGAGCAATTGTTGACAGAGGCGAAAGAGATTCGCCAGCAGCATTGGCAAGTGCAGCTGGATGCCGGACTAGATTGGATTACGGCAGGAGACTTTGCCCTTTATGATCATGTGCTGAATCATTCTTATATGTTTTCTGTGGTGCCTGAGCGATTTAACGTGCAGCAAGAAACCACATGGCAGTGGGATACCTATTTCCGTATGGCCCGTGGGCGCAGCACTCAAGGTGAAGATGGTGCGGCATGTGAGATGACAAAATGGTTCGACACCAACTATCACTACCTAGTACCCGAATTAAAAGCGGGGCAAGCCTTTCAGCTGAAAAGTGAAGTATGGCTGGAAGAATTAAAACAAGCTTTGGCCATCACGCCAAAGGTAAAAGCTGTATTGATTGGCCCATTGACTTACCTGTGGTTGAGTAAAACCCAAGATGGCAGCGATCCATTAGACTTATTACCAGCGCTATTAGATGTGTATGCTCAGCTGTTACATCAAGTGAGTGAACTGGGCATTCAATGGTTGCAGTTGGATGAACCCATCTTAGGGCTAGATTTACCTCAAGCTTGGAAACAAGGTTTTGAGTCTGCTTACAATCAATTAAAGAGTGGCACCACTCAGCTAATGATTGCTACGTATTTTTCTGAGTTAAATGACAACTTATCACTGGCTTGTCAGTTACCCGTACCGGCCTTACATCTTGATGCGGTACGCGGAAAAGGGGATTTGAGTAAAGTTCTGGATCGTCTGCCGCCTTATAAAATTTTATCGCTGGGCGTGGTAAATGGCCGCAACATTTGGCGCACGGATGAACACGCGGTGTGTGAAACCCTAAAGCCATTTCAAGAAGCGCTGGGTGAGCGTTTATGGATAGGCTCCAGTTGCTCTCTATTGCATGTGCCAGAAGATTTAGACCAAGAAACGCAGCTGCATGAAGATATCAAACAACGCTTTGCATTTGCTAAACAAAAATGCGCAGAAATATCAAAATTAGCATTACACCTTGACCAAGGGGCGTGGAAACAATCTGTAAGTACGCCTGCTGAGCCCGTTCACACGCAAGGTGATGAACTACATGCCATCATTAGTGGTCTGGCAGAAAAAGATTTTCGACGTCATAGTGAATTCAAGCAACGCAAAATAGTGCAAAAAAAGACGTTTGATTTACCTGCGTTTGCCACCACTACCATAGGTTCATTCCCGCAGACCAATGAAATTCGTCAAGCCCGTCTTGCTTTTAAGCAAGGATCGTTATCGCAAATGGATTATGAACGCGCTATGGAACAGGAAATTCAACAAGCGGTGGCAGAACAAGAAGCCATTGGTTTGGATGTGTTGGTGCACGGTGAGGCAGAACGTAATGACATGGTGGAATACTTTGGGCAGCAGTTGCAAGGTTATAGTTTTACGCAATACGGTTGGGTGCAAAGCTATGGTTCTCGTTGTGTGAAACCTCCTGTTATTACAGGCGATATTCATCGTCCTGAACCGATGACAGTACGTTGGAGTCAATACGCACAATCTCTTACTTCGCGCCCAATGAAAGGCATGCTCACAGGGCCGATCACCATGTTGTGTTGGTCGTTTACTCGTGAGGATATTCCCCTTAAAACACAGGCGTTTCAGTTAGCTCTAGCGTTACAGCAAGAGGTGCTGGATTTAGAGGCCGCGGGTATCACTATGATTCAGGTGGATGAACCGGCCTTAAGAGAGGGATTACCTTTGCGTAAGCAAGACTGGCAAGCGTACTTGCGCTGGGCCGTGGACGCGTTTCGCTTATCGGTAGCCCCCGTGAAAGACAGTACGCAGATTCATACGCACATGTGCTATGCAGAGTTTAATGACATCATTGATGCCATTGCCCAACTGGATGCCGATGTCATCACCATAGAAACCAGTCGCTCTAATATGGAATTATTAGACGCATTTGAGGCGTATCAATACCCCAATGATATCGGTCCAGGGGTTTACGATATTCATAGCCCTATCGTCCCCACGCAAGAATGGATGGTGCAATTGCTGCGCAAAGCCGCGAAGGCCATACCGCCAGAGCAATTATGGGTGAACCCTGATTGCGGCTTAAAAACTCGGGCATGGCCAGAAACCCGAGCCGCATTGAGCCTGATGGTGAACGCGGCACAGCAATTACGTCATGAATTTGCTGAGATACCGGCTTAAATATGCTGATCACACCCATCTAAATGGGTGTGATCAGGTCATATTTTGCAACACACCCTTGCATCAGTAAGGGTGAACGGCACACGATTTTCCCTTTCATTTCGCGTACAATGGCGCACTTTCTATTTGTGTTAAGTTGCCAGTATGTTTGCCTTTTTTGAAAAGCTGATTAATCCGTATCCTCCCGAAGATCCTCAACAGCCACCTGATACCCTGTGGGCGTTTTGTCGCCATTACACACAAGGCATGGTGTTGCCTTTGATCGCTATGGCGGTATTGACGGCGGTATTGGCCATGTTTGAAGTGTATTTGTTCGGATTCATGGGCCAATTAGTGGATTGGTTAGTGGAGCAGAACCCGCAGAATTTATGGCAAGAAGAAGGCACCAAATTAGTGGTGTTAGGTTTCATGCTGGTCATCGGTATGCCTTTGCTGGTGGCTTTGCATGCCATGGTGATTCACCAAGCCTTAATGGGGAATTTCCCCATGTCCATTCGTTGGATGGCCCACCGCTATTTATTAAAACAAAGTATGAGCTTTTATCAGGATGAATTTGCCGGGCGCATTGCTACTAAAGTGATGCAGACTTCATTAGCCGTACGTGAAAGTGTTATGAAAATGCTGAACGTCATGGTGTACATCCTGGTGTATTTCATTTCTATGCTGGCGGTCATTGCACAGGCGGATTGGCGCTTGATCATTCCTGTGTTGGGCTGGTTGGTGCTTTACATCATTGCTCAATGGTTTTTTATTCCTCGCTTAAAAAATATTGCCACCGAACAAGCCAATGCGCGCAGTGATATGACAGGGCGTATAGTCGATAGTTATACCAACATTGGCACGGTGAAATTGTTTAGTCATTCTCAGCGCGAAAGTGATTACGCCAAAGACGGTATGGATGGTTTCTTGAAAACCGTATACATCCAAATGCGCTTGGCGGTAGGTCTAAACGTGAGTGTGCAAACCATTAATTATTTGTTGGTGTTTGGTATTGGAGCCCTCGGGATTTATTTATGGACACAACAACAAATCACAGTGGGTGCCATTGCCGTGGGTGTGAGTTTGGCATTGCGTTTGAACGGTATGGCGCAATGGATTATGTGGGAAGTTAGCAGTCTGTTTGAAAACATCGGTACCGTAGTGGATGGTATGCAAACCCTGTCGAAACCACAAAATGTGCAAGACAAACCGAAAGCGCCACAGCTAGAAGTGGTGAAAGGAGCTATTGATTTTAATAAAGTGGCATTCTTTTATGATGAGAAACACGATAAAGGTGTGACTCAACGTAAAGTATTTGAAGAGCTGCAATTAAATATTAAGCCAGGGGAAAAAGTGGGGCTCGTGGGTCGCAGTGGTGCTGGCAAGTCCACACTGGTGAATTTACTGCTGCGTTTTTACGATGTGCAAGGTGGCGAAATTTGTGTGGATGGGCAAAACATTGCTCAGGTTCAACAAGAAACATTGCGCGCCCAAATTGGCATGGTGACCCAAGATACTTCGCTGTTGCATCGTAGTGTGCGCGACAATATTTTATACGGGCATCCAAGTGCCACAGAAGAAGACGTCATAGCCGCGGCGAAAAAAGCCGAAGCCTATGATTTTATTCAAGGATTAACCGACCCATTGGGCAACACAGGTTTTGACGCGCAAGTGGGTGAGCGCGGCGTTAAACTAAGTGGCGGTCAACGTCAGCGTATTGCCATTGCCCGAGTATTGTTAAAAGATGCGCCGATTCTGATTTTAGATGAAGCTACCTCTGCGCTAGACAGCGAAGTGGAAGCGGCTATCCAGCACAGTCTAAATGTTTTAATGGAAGACAAAACGGTCATCGCCATTGCGCACCGTTTATCTACCATTGCCGCTATGGATCGCTTAGTGGTGCTGGACGAGGGGCGTATAGTGGAGCAAGGTACTCATCAAGAGCTGGTCAGCAGTGGTGGTATCTATAGCCAGTTGTGGGCGCATCAAACTGGCGGCTTTATTGGCGAAGCTTAATAGTCTATTACTCGGATATGTGACGAAAGTGCCCATAATGTCGTAAGGCGTTATGGGTATTTTTTTGCCTGTGGGGAAGCAGTGTTGTATGGTATTTAACTGCTATACTGCCTTTAGGGGGCACTATGCGCGTTAACCAGTTTATTGTGTTGCTTTCCTTAGTTTATGCGCTGGCCGTGACCACCGGCTTCTTGGCGTATCGGACTCAAATTGTCTTTCCTCAATTATTGCAATACACCCTCATTGATCACAAAAATGATGTACAAGCTTTAGGCCGTGTATTTAAAGCAGAAGAGGATCACCTAAAATTATTGCTAATTGATTGGGCTAAATGGGACGATTTGTATGAGTATATAGAGAATCCCAATCAGGCCTTTCGTCAGTCAAACTTGATGCCTGCGACATTCATCGATGCTAATTTAAACGGCGCATATATAATGGATGCAAACCGGGCTCTAATCTTTGGTATACAGCACCCTTTTGGCACCGTTGAAACCTATCCTGTTACCGAATCATCTGCTGACTTTACTAAAATTAAAGCTCTTGAATTCCCCGAGGATGACGAAGTCTTTTGTGGCTATATCAAATT
>JBFEWA010000267.1:0-4729 GCA_041546605.1 Bermanella sp. | reverse complement strand
GGTTAAGTTGTGTTGTTTCTTGGTCTAGCACTACATTGTATTCGGTATTGCCATTCTCTTTATCATTAAAGTCGTCATTCACATGAAAGACGTTATCTCCTTCAACTAAAACGGAAACACCTGCGTATTGTGCTGATTTAAACGTTAAGCGAGATTTTAAGGTGTTAGCCAGTGCGGTGTCTTTTGTATTGTCTGTGTCCACAGATTCAGTACGAAAGCGGAAATTTAAATCCAGCTCCGATCCTTTCACAAATTCATCAAAGCTTTGTGCTTGAACATTTAAAGCTGAGCTTAATGCAATGGCAGAAATGCTGGTTGCAAGTAATGTCTTTTTCATAATGTGTATCCCTATTTAGGTAATGGTTAATGTTTACTGCAAGTTAAAAAGTTCGATCGATAACCTAGTAGAGCAACGCATGTGCCAAAGGGATTAATTTAATCAAAACAGTTTGAAAATTAGTTTTGTGCACAAAGCTGATTCAGATTTGGATGAACTTTTGCAAAAAGTTAACAACATGGTGCGAAAACCAGGGGCGAAAACAGGGCGGGCTAATAAATAACCTTGTATTTTTGGTGCGCGCTGAATGCACCGATTAAGGGCTTTCGAGATTTAAATGGTGCTCAAATATGGTGGTTTTGGGGCCGTGTCAGGCTAATTGTCAGACAATGTGTGCACTTTTTTCGTATTTTTGAAGATTTTTGAGGGTTTAGAGGTTTTGGCATGAAGCCTGCTCTAAAGGGGAATTGAATTTTAAAACTACCCAAATCAGGAGAGATCCATGTCAGAAGTTGGATTAAATGTCTTAAAGGTGAAAGAGCCTAAGATAAAGATGCTGCATGTCAGCTGGTTCGCTTTCTTTTTAACCTTTGTTGTCTGGTTTAACCATGCACCTTTAATGGGGTTCATCAAAGAAGCTTTTGATTTAACCTCGCAAGAAGTAAAAGCCTTATTAATTTTGAACGTAGCCCTAACCATTCCTGCGCGTATCATTATCGGTATGCTGGTGGATAAGTTTGGCCCACGTCATGTGTATGCCGGCTTATTATTGATGACAGGCGTGCTGTGTACGGCGTTTGCGTTATCACAAACCTATGAACAACTGGCCTTGTTCCGTTTCTTAATGGGCTTCGTAGGTGCTGGCTTTGTTATTGGTATTCGTTTAGTGGGTGAATGGTTCCCTGCTAAAGAAGTGGGTATCGCCGAGGGTATCTATGGCGGTTGGGGTAACTTTGGTTCCGCTGCTGCTGCCATGTTATTACCGACTGTTGCATTAATGTTTGGTGGTGAAGACGGCTGGCGTTATGCATTATTGTGTACGGCTGCAGTGGCTTTCTTGTATGGCCTTGTATTCTTTAAAGTGGCTCGTAACACGCCAAAAGGATCCACTTACTTCAAGCCGAAAAAATCCGGTGGTCTACAAGTTAGTAACAAGAAAGACTTGTACTTCTATCTTGCCATGAATATTCCTATGTACATTGCTCTGGCAGTGTTGACTTGGAAGCTATCTCCAACCAACTTAGGTTTATTAAGTGAATTAGCAGCAGTTGGTATTTATGTGGGCTTGGTTGTATTGTTCTTCGTACAAACCAAACAGATTTTTTCTGCCAACAAAGAACACCTTGCGCAACCGGTTCCTGAGCTTCAACAATACAAATTTAAGCAAGTGGCTATTTTACAGTTAGCTTATTTCGTGACCTTTGGTTCTGAATTGGCCGTAGTATCCATGTTGCCACTTTACTTTATGGAAACGTTTGAAGGCTTATCTGCGGTCACAGCAGGTCTATTGGCTTCTGGTTTTGCCTTTATGAACTTGGCGGCCCGTCCTGGTGGTGGCTGGTTGAGTGATAAATTTGGTCGTCGTAAAACCTTGTCGATCTTAATTTGTGGTTTAACAGTGGGTTACTTGGTGCTGAGCCAAATCGAAGGTACTTGGTGGATTCCAGTAGCTGTGATCGCGACCATGTGTTGTTCTTTCTTTGTGCAAGCTGGTGAAGGCGCCGTATTCGCTATGGTACCGTTAGTTAAGCGCAGCATGACGGGGCAGATCGCCGGTATGACTGGTGCTTATGGTAATGTGGGCGCCGTTATCTTCTTAACCGTATTGTCGTTTGTTGATTACAGCACCTTCTTTATCGTAATTGCGTGCTGCGCTGCAGTTTGTTTTGTGGCGGTACAGTTTATTGAGGAGCCGAAAGGACACGTGGCCGAAGTCAACGAAGACGGCAGTGTTGAGTTAATTCAAGTGGGTTCTTAATCGGTTTAGAATCCCAGCAAGCTTGAAGAGTTTGAGTGCATACCGTTGCAAAGTAAGTGCTTAGACTCTTTAGGCAACTCTGGTTAATACAGGTTACTATCCTGTGTTAATCAGAGTTGCCTTTTTTATTTTTTAGAGGTCTGTGTGCATCTTCAATCACAACTTGTTTTAAGTGTTGGTCAATTAAGTCGAGCTGGAAGAAAAGCCAGCAATGAAGATTGCATCGGCCTGCGTATCCCTGATCAACCCGCACTAACCTTAAAAGGTGCGGTGGCTGTTATTGCTGATGGTGTGAGTGCCGCTGAGGCAGGCAAAGAAGCCAGCGAGATGTGTGTGCGCAATTTCATCAGTGATTATTTTGCTACGCCAGATGCATGGTCGGTAAAAACCGCAGGGCAAAAAATTGTATTGGCCCTAAATCGCTGGTTAGTGGGTCAAAGTCAAATCAAAGGTCATGTGAGTACGCTCAGTGCTCTGATTATTAAATCCCAAACCGCTTATATTTTTCATATTGGTGATACCCGCATCCATCGTTTGCGTGGGCAAACATTTGAATGCCTAACCACGGATCATTCCATCCACATTAATAAAGATACCGTCTACTTATCCCGCGCCATGGGCATGGACAATCATTTGGAGATGGATTTTCAACAAATAGAAGTGGAAGAAGGGGATGTATTCTTCTTAAGTACCGATGGTTTGCATGATTTTGTTTGTCCAAAGGACATCCAAAAGGAAATTCAGACTAGCCAAGATTTTAATGAGAGTTGCGAGCGTCTTATTGAAAAAGCCTTGTCCCAAGGCAGTGAAGATAACATCAGCTGCCAAATTGTACGGGTCGATGCCTTACCAGATGCCAATAACCAAGAGGTGTATCAAAAGCTCAGCGACCTGCCTTTTCCGCCACCGCTTGAAACAGGGCAGAGTCTTGATGGTTTAACGGTATTGAAGCAATTATACGGCAGC
Organism: Bermanella sp.; assembly: GCA_041546605.1. Classification (GTDB taxonomy): domain Bacteria; phylum Pseudomonadota; class Gammaproteobacteria; order Pseudomonadales; family Oceanobacteraceae; genus Bermanella. The sequence goes on along the minus strand of JBFEWA010000267.1, from coordinate 1,508 downwards.
CCACGTAGCCAGGTGTACTTGGTTAAAGATGCGGATGAACAGCGCTTTATCATGAAAACGCCGTCGTTGAATTTTGCAGATGATCCCGCTTATATCGAGCGCTTTGTGCTGGAACAGTGGATCGGTAAGCGCATAGACAGCCCTTATGTGGTCAAAGTGATTGAGCGTGAAAAGAAATCCGCTTTGTACACATTAATGGAATACGTAGATGGCTTAACCCTAGAGCAGTGGATCAAAGAGCACCCCAAACCGGACATTAGCGAAGTGGTACGTTTGGCTGAGCTGATGAGCCGCGGTATCCGAGCCTTACATCGTAAAGACATTCTGCATCAAGATATTAAGCCAGATAACGTGCTGCTCACCCGAGACGGCATCCCTAAAATCATTGATTTTGGTTCCTGCTATGCAGCAGGTGTAGAAGAAATCGATGCGCCATTTGTGCGAGAGCAAGCACTGGGAACGGCGGTTTACAGTGCGCCCGAAACTCGCTTTCGTATGCGTAAAACCAAAAAGAGTGACTTATTTAGTCTAGCCTTGGTTGTGTATGAAATGCTTACTGGGCAATTGCCTTTTGGTGATCAGCTTGAGAAATTGAAAGATCAGCGCAAGTTGGCCAGTCTGAATTATCGCTCGGCAATCTTATTTAACCCAATGGTGCCGGTATGGATGGATAACGCATTGCGTATTGCGCTATCGCCTTTGCCTGAGTCGCGTCAGCAAGCCATGTCAGAATTTATTTTTGACTTACAGCGTCCCAATACAAAATACACCAAAACAGAGTTTGTGCCGCTGTCGCAGCGTAATCCTGTTCGTTTTTGGCAAGGTGTTGCTATCTTAGAAGCCATGATGCTTTTGGTGTTTATGTATAACTTATTCACACATTAAAGCTGTTGTAAGAATTTGCACCTGTGGGTGAACAAATCTTCATTGAACGTTTTTTTGATGGGTTATGAGTTTCGACTGCTTAATTTCATCCATAAAAAAACCAGGCTTACGCCTGGTTTTTTTATTTTAGTGTGTAAAAGGAATCGTCTATGGTTTGTAGATGACTTTCACTGAACCATCCACCGCACTTTCATCAATGTAACCGATGATATTTGGATTGCTGGCTACCATGCCTTTTACGTCACCGTCGCCACCCACTACTTGAGGGGCTTGGCCTTTACCGGTGAAGATCAATCGAGACCAATAGGACTTCAATTGCGCTTCGGATTTTTTCACCACATTGGCGTAAAAATCGTTACGGGCAGGATTACCTTCGGCTTGATCCACTGGCACCACAGAGACGCCGCCTAGATCTTTCTTCTTGCCTAAAAAGGCTTTTACTACGTCGCTTTCACTGGATGCACCAATGGGGCTGCCTTTACCAACCACGACCACAGGGCCTGCTTGAGCGATGGCCACAAAACCGGCTAAGGTTAGAGCCGCTAACAATTTAAATGATAACTGTTTCATAATCGTCTCCTCCCTTAAAATACTGTGTCAATGGAAATGGTTAGGATGTTGGT
>JBFEWA010000469.1:0-1974 GCA_041546605.1 Bermanella sp. | reverse complement strand
TAGGCCCGCTACAACACTTTGATATAGCGCGTATGCGAGCCTTAGAGAATGGCCGCTATTTATTACGCTCCACCAATACTGGCATCACCGCATTAATTGATGACAAGGGTCAGGTGGTAAAACAGCTACCTCAATTTGAATACGACGTACTTCAAGCGCAAGCGCAAGTGATGACGGGCAATACCCCCTTTAACATTTGGGGCAGCTGGCCGGTGTTAATCCTTTGCTTTACGACATTAGGAATACTGGTATTACGCGACAGCCGCTACTGGCCCAACGCCCCAAAACAACAAGCATAAAAAAACGGCCACATCAGTGGCCGTTTTTTTATCTGTCTATGTTCAACATTAAGCGAGAGCCAAGCGAACGATCTCGTTGCGATTATGTAAGGCATCCAGTTTATTGGGAAATAGCTGAATATCGTTGGGGGTAATTAAGATGGCTTTTTCACCACTTAAACCCACAAAGCCCGCACTGAACTCTTCCACAAACCCCGAATCACTTGGGCTTAGTTGCGCCTCTTGTGGGATATCCACCATGGCTTTTAAACCGTTGCCTAATGGGTCGTTAATGGCTTGGGCATCTTTATATAACGCCATGAAATGATTTTGAATCACCAGCACAAAACCATTTCGAAAGGTTAGCCATTGGCAGGGGCCGCTCTCGCTATCGGCGAAATACTCACAACGAACAATAATGTCTGAATTGCCTTCGATAACCATATGCGCCCCCAAATAGACGGGATTATACCTGATGCTCGCGCCTAAGGCATGGTGGCGATGTAATCCGCCAGTGGCTCAATCTCACTCACGTCCACCGCCTTCATAATGTTCACCATAGGGGATTTCGCACGCGACGCTTTCCCTTCCTTAAAGCCTTTTAGGGTTTTAATCAAAAAGGCTTTCTTTTGTCCGGCCAGTCTTGGTAAATCCTGATTACCGCGACCATCGGCACCGTGACAGGCAAAACACAAACTTTCGTATTTCGCTTTGCCTTTGGCTGAGGTGGTGATCCCTTCTTGCGGGCGTACTGCTTGAGACGTGTAATACAAACTCATGTTGATCTTTTCTTCATCGCTTAATGAACGAGCCAACTGCTGCATCACATAGCTTTTGCGATCCCCTGTTGCAAATAGCTCAAACTGGGTCAGTAAATATTCGGTATTTTGTGAAGCCAAATTGGGAATATCCGCTTTAACACTGTTGCCATCTTTGCCATGGCAATAGCCGCACAACATGGAGCGCTCTTTACCCGCTTCCAATGCGATTTGATAATCCACCTGGTTGCCTTTGATCTTGTGCATCTTTTGAATAATTGGGCTCCCGTCTTCCGCCCATACACTAGCCTGAAACACACAGGCCAAAATGACACACACACGAATCAAACTCATACTTGCCTACCCAACTAAAAAGCTAGGCAAAATATCGAGCAAACGTACCAATTACAATAACTAAAATGAACAAAACACTGTGTTAAATGAAAATCTTGATGCAAATCAAACAAGGTTTTTACTGTGCATAAAAAAGCACCACTGTGTGGTGCTTTTTTATCGCGTTTAAATCAATGTTATTCCACGACCTCTCCATCAATGACAGCCGGAGGTTCATCACTGATATCCGGCATACTGCCGATACCGAATACATCACCAGTAATACCCGTAGGCACACTTTGACTTGGAGCGGTTAAAGGCAAGCTTGTGCAATTACTCGCTGCCACGCTTTGCATGCGCTGCTCCACATCATTGGCTTTGATGATGTACTGATCGGACGCGCCTAAAATGGTGCCGTCTTTCAAGTTAATAACCGGTCCCCAGCGACCATTGTTTTCCTCAAATGGTAAACCCCATAACTGACCCTTGCCACCGTATTCTAATAAGAACACTTTGCCATTTTGGCTAGCATCGCCGTTGCGGTCATTTTCGGTAGCGTGGGTGTATTTGATGGTAATCGGTGGATCAAACGCCACCACTTGATT
>JBFEWA010000177.1:0-6573 GCA_041546605.1 Bermanella sp. | reverse complement strand
GCACACGGGAGCGCCAAATATCAAAGTAATCCGTACGCCGTACTCTTATACGGGAAAAATACACAGGCTCACCCGCCCAGCGTATCCCATTATCTAAACTGGTTTTCCAGTGATGCCTTTCTTTGAAGTCCACACGAATGGCGGTGCTATAAGTCACGTTGCGCGGAGTATCCACCAAGTTGGTTTCGTTGACATCGTCCTGTTCTTCGTCGGTTTCAACCAAGATTTTAAAACGGTCTCGGGTGTTGGGTAAGACTAAGCGAAGGTTTAACCCCACTTTATAATCAGGATCTAATCCATCCTCTCGGCGACTGATAAAGTACAAGCGCCCATTACTGCCCGAGAATTCATCTTCCACCACTTCTTCATCGAAAAAAGCATCCATGAAGAATGAGTCGACACCATCATTGAGGCTTTCTACATATTCCGAAGCCACCTCTTGGCTCCAATCCAAAAAAGCCACACTGGTATAGTCTGTCACCTCATCTTTATCTGTGGTGACCACAAAGGTTTGATCCGGTGCAGGGGATTCAAAACCTTGCACCATCATCACCTCAGGCGCGGCCAAAATAGCGTCATTGCAAACCAGCGCCATCAACAAACACGTATACTTCTTAAGCAAATCTACCCCTCTATTTTGACAGGGTCGTGGTGTATCAATACATCCGCTTGGGGATACGTCTCTTTAATCTTACGCTCAATGCGATCACCAATTTCATGGGCCGACCACAAAGCTAGATTCTCATCTAATTCTAGATGAAATTGGATGAATAAATCTCGTCCAGATTGACGGCAGCGCACATCATGACACCCTTCTGGGCCATGTTCTTTTCGTACCAGCTGTTCAACAATGGCTTCTACTTCAGGTAATTGCTCATCCATTAATTCTTTAAATGCTTTGACCCCCACATGCCAAGCATTCACACATAAGAACACACCAATACCAATGGCCATTAAGGCATCCATCCAGTACCAACCAAAACCCACTAACGCCATGGCTAACAGCACGGCACCGTTCATCAATAAATCGCCTTGATAGTGTAAGGAGTCGGCTTCCACAATTAACGACTTAGAACGACGAATCACATAACGCTGAAACGCAACCAAAGCTAAGGTTAAGACAATGGCCAAGATACTCACAGCAACACCTATGTGACTATTAACCATTTGGCGTTTATCAAGCATCACATCAAAACTATTCAAAACCAACACCACAGCCGAGCCCACCATAAATGCTGACTGAGCCAGTGCAGCGATGGACTCTAGCTTGCCGTGGCCAAATTTGTGGTCGTCATCCGCTGGCACCAAAGCAAAACGTAATGCAATGAAATTAATAAGTGAGGTGACACCATCCAGCATGGAATCCAGTAAGGAACCCAGCAAGCTCACAGAACCCGTGGACCAGTAGGCCCAGGTCTTAGTAATAATGAGAATCAATGCCACGGTCACACTCGCCAAAGTGGCCTGACGACTCAAATGCGAATGATCAGTCATTGGTCTATCCTTAATTAATTAAACCCTAGCATATATTGGGTTCTTAGATACAAAAGGCTTCACGCTTAAGCCCATCAACTATACTTGTTATAGACAAAGGTAGCAGGTGCATTATGCCATTAGACATACGAGATCTCACAATCCTTTTAATTGAGCCATCTTCCACTCAAAGCAAGTATCTGATTAACATGATGCACAATGAAGGAATTAATAAAGTCGATGTCTGTAAAACCGGCTCCGAAGCACTTAAATTCGCACAAGCCAATCAGCCCGATCTCATTATTAGTGCTATGTATTTCACAGACATGACGGCCATTGATTTACTCAAATCATTACGCGAAACAATCGATACGCAAGACCTAAATTTCATGCTGGTTTCCAGTGAAACCGATCTTGAAATGTTGGATCAAATCAAACAAGCCGGCGTGTTGGCTGTCCTACCTAAACCGTTTGATCGTCGAGACTTTTTTACCGCTCTGCATGCCGCCAAAGACACCATTGAGGTGGAGCATTTAGACTTAAATGATATTGATGTGGAATCTTTGAAAGGCTTAATCGTGGATGACTCTCAAACGGCTCGCCGCCACATTTCGCGACTGCTTCACACCTGTGGCATAGAGCAAACCATCGAAGCGGAAAATGGCTTACAGGCCATTGAGGTGCTTAAAGAGCAGTCCGTCGATTTTATTATCAGTGACTACAACATGCCCCACATGAATGGACAAGAGCTGGCAGAATATTTACGTCAATCCGAATATTCGTATTTGCCCATTCTTATGGTCACCAGTGAGCAAGACACAAACCGCTTAAGTGCGGTACGCCAAGCCGGTGTATGCGCCTTATTCGATAAAACCATCAGCCCATCATCCTTAAAAGAATCCTTAAGGGCCGCATTGAGTAATTAACGTACTTTATTTAAGCGTTAATCGCCGACTGCCCTTTTTAAGCTGACATACTAATTCGGCTTTATGTGTTTGCTGTACATGCTTAATATCGCCTTTGCGATACATGGTAACCGCCAACTCCAATAAATGAGTCAATACTTCTTCTGCTTCTTGTTCACTGCCACCTTTGGCAATGAACTCTTGTATAAATTGATGAGTGTCGGGTAAATACTTCATGACATGACTCTAGGGAGAAACATTTGATTCATTGCTAATCTGATCCAGCATGAGAGCACAGGCTTGGGCTTGCGATGACGCTGTGGTGCTAAATGTTTGCTTATTGGCTGTGACTAAAAGTAATTGCGGCTCAGCCCAACGTAAAAAATAGCCAGAACCCAAGGTTTCTTTTAATTCTGCGCAACCATCATGTTGCCACCAACTATACAGCGCCGTGCTGGCCACTAGGGTTAAGGTAATAACCCCAAATGGCAAAATAGATTTATTCTGCATGACTTGCTTTATCCTTCAATACAACCGGCTGTGCATAGTATTTTACAATGTTTTCATACACTTCTGACTCAACACCCTTGAAACGTTTTTTCCATTGCGGCAAGGCCGATACAGAGTCATCCAATAATGCTTTGGCGTGATGATTATTTTCAAACAAGTGATAATTCTCATGGATGGCATCATCCACGGCATCGCTCCAATGCTCAGCCACATTACTGTCTAAGCATAATGGTTTTGAAAAGTGCAAAACCACCCGGCCTTTGTACCCTTGCAAACCTTTAACAATGCTACGGAAATCTTCATCATGAGATTTCTCATAACGCCCAACCTTGGAAACGGTCAGTAATTCTTTCGCTTTATCCACATCACAAGGGTCCCATTCGTAACTAATGGACACAGGCACAATACGTAAAAAATCCATGCTTTGCTTGAATTCCCACCCTAGCTTTCGCCCAGCCATATGCAACATTTTTAATACCGCTGTATCGGTGTAATCCAAACCATCCTTGGCTCGACCTTCTTTTTGCGCAATCCACACATGTTGTTGTGACTTAATGCATAGATGTATGTAATCGGACAAGTCCTGAACCGCCTGAAGTTTTTCTCGCCTTCCCACAACCGAGCGCTTTACCACAAAACTTTTATTTAAACGCATCAGTTTAGCCACAAATTGACGACCTAACAGATTATCCCCAATGGCCACCTTACTGGTGCTAAAACCAGCTTTTAATAATGCAAAATTCACCAACATAGGGTCCATGGCAATATCTCTGTGATTGCTCATGAACACATAGGTTTTGTCTTTCTCTAAATTATCTAGTCCCGTCACTTGAAAATCATCAATGGTTTTTTCCATCAAGGTTTCCACATGGGGCGCCAGCTGATTTTGCCAAGTTTGAATGCTGTCGATGCGATTGAAATGCTGGGTCAAACCCGCTTGAATTTTTTTCTGCGTCCAGCGGGGTAGAAAACGGCTCAGATACGGAAATTGATGGGAAGCCACAAACTGTAAAAATTCGCTGTCCTCTAATAACGATGCCAGCACTTCATTGACCTCATGGTCATGATAGGCACGTATATCATCAAACGCTTGAGAACTCATAAATCACTACTCACATTCTGACTGTGCTGCATAAATTGGTCAGACCAATATTGCGCTTGTTGTTCATTTTGCTCTAGCCCTAGTGCCCCTTGCCCATAGGCTTTACTTAATCGCAATGCGGCCATGGCATGACCCTGCTTTGCCGCGGACAAATACAGTTCTACTGCTTTTTGCTCTTGCTCACCACTCATTACCAATTTGGGATTTAACAGAGCTTCTGCCAGCAAAAATTGGGCTTGGGCATCGCCTAGGTCCGCCTGTTGCTGCAATAGCGCCAGCCCTGCTCGCTTGTCGAGTATGGTTTCCCCACGATAAGTCAGTAACTTACCCATCAATTGCTGGGCTTTAGGGTGCTGTTTATGGCTTGCCTTTTGTAACTGAGTCATGGCCCATACATGCAAGTGTCGATGCCAACCCGCTACACCACTAGCAAATAGGCACCAACCCAAGCAATATTGCACTTGAGCGAATAGATAGGTTTTGAAGCGGTGTAGCACGGTCATTTAATTACCTTACAAAAGCATAGGTTTTTCTTATGCTTGGCTTATGGGACAATGAGTCTTTGCCTTATTCGATATCAGGAGAAGTCTGTGTCCGTAGATTCATGGCAACCCGTTAACCAACCCGCCCAAATTAATGATGAGCAATTAGCAAAATTACTCGAGCTAAGCCAAGGCCAACCACAAGACTGCGACCTTACCGCAGATTTAAATTGGATTCAGCCATTAGCACACGCAGATGGCAAAATTTGGCAGCAAGTCGCACAATCTTTAACCCCTGATCAATTGATTCAATTAATCGGGCTATTCACATTAGCGGAAACCCAAGGAAGTTGGCATCAAGGGGAAAAATCCCCAGTGATTCCATTATTCAAAGCATTGCGAAAGCAACAAGGGGTCAACCGCGAATTAGTTCAATGGGTTAAAGCCCACAGCGAAAATAAGTTTTTACCTTTTGGGCCTATTCTCTAATTACTAAGTACCACTATTGAGCTGCGAGGAGCTGGATTCAGACAAACTCTGTTTGCCGATGAAAGCTTCTAATGTCCGCTGAATGGACACCCGCGAGATAGGCTTGGTTAAAAAACTATCCATACCAGCAGCAAAGCATGCTTCTTCCATTTCTTTTTGTGCATTGGCCGTCAACGCAATCACTGGCACATAAGGGGTATCCAACTTGCGAATTGCTCGTGTGGCTTCAATGCCATCCATGATGGGCATTTGAATATCCATAATCACGCAATCCACGGCATTACTTTTGAACTGCTCAACCCCTTCTTGACCGTTATTAGCCACCACCACTTGATACCCTAATTTCTCCAATGTCCGCTTGATAACCAATTGGTTATTAAGGTTATCTTCCACCAGCAATATCAATCCAGGAGACGCATCACCGCTTGGACTGTGTTGTGCATTTTGGTAGTCCGTTAAACGGTAGTATAAGGATTCTCGTCGATACGGTGCTTCAAGAATGATCCCTTGAGGCGCGGTTAAATCATAATCATGGCCTAGCCACCATAGCCAACGAGCTTGTTCTGGCTGGCAATAATCACTCACACACAGGCTCATATTTTGCGGAAAAGCTTGGCCCACGGCCAACTCCACAAAGGGCAATTGCAAGGATTCGAAATACACTTTAAACCATTCAAGGTCAGCGTCATTATGAATGGCCAAATGCACAGGCTCGCGCACAAACACCGAAAAATAATCCGACTGTTTGACCCATTGAAACGGAAGGGTAAACCACTGTTGTATTGTATTGTCCGTTAAAGCCTTTGCCCCCATGACACCATGTAAATGAGACATTAAGTTTTGACTAAACTTAAACGCAGCCATACTTGGGGAGTCCAAACCCGCTTGCACTGCCTCTTGGGCACCTTGATTAAACAATGCCTCCCAATGACTCGCTTGTCCGTCGGCCACAGAATTGATGATGGTAAACTGAATTACTTGCTCTTGAGCCAAAGACACTTGACGAATATCCACTGTCAATTTGCCTTTGCTGCAAATGCCCAAATGACCGCGAATCAGATTATATAAGATCTGCCGTAGGCGAAACGCATCGGTCATGATGTTGTGAGGCAAAGGGCCCTGAGTAAAGGTTAATTTGATTTGTTGCTGCTCACACTCAGAGCGGTACAGAGCTTCTAAGTCATCTAAAATGTGCCAAAGACTGGTATTCACAGACTCAAGAGAGATATCCCCATTCTCAGACTGTGCCAGCACCGCCATGTCTTCCACAATTTGTGATAGATGCTCCACGCTAGCCTGCATGGTGTAAATGTGTTGATCACTTTGTTTGTGGGCCACTTGTTTAAGGGTAGAGGCTAAAATGCTCATGGCCCCTTGCATCTCTTGACTCACATTCGTCAAAAAACGCGCCTTACTTTGCAGTACCCGCTCCGATTGCAATTTATCTTGCTGCAGAATGCGTTGTGCATCTTTATAGCGGGTAATATCTGAGGTGATCACCAAGACTCGAGATTGTGATGCCGAATACAAAGGAATGATGGTGTTATGCAAATATATGGATTGGCCCTTAAGCACAATCTCAACTTCATAATGGGTCTTATGACCCGTATTT
>JBFEWA010000357.1:0-3291 GCA_041546605.1 Bermanella sp. | reverse complement strand
CGCTGTTCACGCTAAAGCCATAATTGTCACCATTGGATAATTTAGTGTCGATGCCTTGAGGGTGCTCAGAGCGTGGCACTTGTAACCACACCACGTCTTTGCCTGGAATTAAAATCCCTGAAACCCAATATGGGGTCCATGTGTAATACAAAATGGGCTCACCGGCTTTGTAACGTGAAATGGTGTCAGAGATGATGGCCGCGTAAGAGCCTTGCACATGATTGACGGTATCACGTAAACCGAAGGCATCCAGTTGATGGTTGATTACAGTCTCGCATCCCCAACCTGGTTGGCAGCCGGTTAGGTCAGCTTTGCCATCGCCCGTGGCATCGAATAATTTGGCTAACTTAGGGTCGGTTAAATCATCTATGGTGTCGATGTTGTATTTTTCTGCGGTGGCTTTATCCATTAAATAGCCTTGTGCCGCCCCAGAAATATATTGGCCAAGTTTAATCAGCTTTTCGCCTCCACCAGAATTCTTAAACATATCATTATGCAAAGGGTCCCAGCTCACCGCGGCCCATTGAATATCGTTTTGTGCAATGGCGGTGTAGCCTGCGCTGTAGTCCACTTCCACAATGGGTTGCACATCGTAGCCTAATTCTTCTAAGGCGCGATTGATGATAATGGTTTGGAATTTTTCTTCGGCGATGGGGCTATGAAAGGCGGTAACGCTGATGCCTATGCCCGGTTTTTGCGAGGACGCAGTCTGTTCATCGGTCGCATCATCACTGCAGCCCGCAAGTGCAGCGAGAAGCAGTGAGGGTATTAAAATAAGCGAGTGCATGATCTTCATGGTGATCTCCTTTTATTTAGGTTGTTTGCTGCCAATGTGCTGTGTGATGCGATCTAAAATAATGGCCAAAATCACAATGCCTAAACCGCCCACGGTGGCGATGCCAATATCGTTACGCCCAATGCCTTGCAGCACCATTAAGCCCAGGCCCGGCACCGCAATCATGGAGGCAATCACCACCATAGAAAGCCCCAGCATGAGGGTTTGATTGACCCCGGCCATGATGGTGGGCAAAGCCAATGGCAGTTGTACTTTGAAGAGCAATTGCCGTGGACTCGTGCCAAAGGCTTTAGCCGCTTCGATTAAATCCGCGGGCACTTGGCGTATGCCTAAATTGGTTAAACGAATCACAGGGGGCACGGCAAAAATAATGGTGACGATAACGCCGGCCACCTTGCCCGGACTGAACACCATAACGATGGGAATCAAATACACAAACGCCGGTGTGGTTTGCATGGCATCTAAAATGGGTCGCACGATGGAAACCGCTTTATCACTGCGCGATAACCAAATGCCCATGGGTAAGCCGATGATGATGCAGAAAAATAGGGATGTGATGACCAAAGAGAGTGTGGTCATGGCGGCATCCCATGCACCGATTAATCCAATGCTGAGCAAACCAAAAAAGCAGCCTAAGGCAATGGCGCGGTTTGAAACCCGTAACGCCAGTAATGCGAGAGCCACAATAATAATGGGGGCGGGCATCCATAATAAAAATGCTTCGATGCCGTTGAGAATCCAGGCAATGGGTTCGGCCAATACTTGAAAAACTGGACGCAAAATCGGCACTACGGCATTGATGGTGGCATCCACTATGTCATCTAGCGGAATGATGCCACCGTCTACGGCGAAGGGTTCTGTCCAATCAAAGGTTGGCTCACTCACTTGGCTTTTATCAGAAAGATAACTGGCATCGGTATCTTGCTGTGTGCCCCAGGCGTTGTCTTGACTCATAACGGGTCTCCTGTCTGGCGATCCAATGCTTCTAATAAAATGGTTTTACTTATGATGCCTAAAAACTTGCCTTGCTCGTTAATGACGGCAGGGGAGCAAGGGGACTGGGCGACTTCACTAATGAGATCCCCCAGTGGCGTATCGGCATCAATGGCATCGGGTTGTTTTAATAACGCGTGCTCTAAACTTTGTTGTTTGGATTGGGCTTGCTTTAACGAGTCCACAGAGACTACGCCAATGTAATGATTGCTGGCATCTACCACATAACCAAAGTCACGATCGTTATCTTTTAATAACTGCAAGCTGGTGCTTAAGCCGGTATCGGAGGTTTTCTTTATTAGGGTTTGTTGTTTGCGACGAGCCACATCTTTAGCGGTTAAAATGCTGCTCACATCCACGCCGCGGAAAAACGAGCGCACATAATCGTTAGCCGGCTGATTGATGATTTCATCTGGGGTGCCCACTTGCACCACATCCCCATCTTGCATAATGGCAATGCGATCACCGATGCGTACCGCTTCGTCCAGATCGTGAGAAATAAAGACGATGGTGCGTTTGTCTTCTGCTTGTAGACGTAATAGTTCGTCCTGCATTTCGGTGCGAATGAGCGGATCTAACGCGCTAAAGGCCTCATCCATTAACAAAACATCAGGGTTGATACATAACGCGCGGGCAAGGCCGACACGCTGTTGCATGCCACCGGACAATTCCTTTGGCAGTGAATCCCCATTGGCTAATAAACCCACGCGATCCAAGGCCGCATTGGCCCGTTCAGTGCGTTCTTCTTCGCTCACTTCACCTGCCAAATCCAAACCAAACGCCACGTTGTCGCGCACGCTCAAGTGGGGCATGAGAGCAAACGATTGAAACACCATAGAAATCTTATGCAGACGCACTTGGCGTAGTTCTTCATCGTTGAGTTGGGCGATGTCCACATCATCCAGAAAAATTTTGCCCTTGGTAGGCTCGATTAAGCGATTGAGCATGCGCACCATGGTGGATTTGCCGGAACCGGATAAGCCCATGATGACGAAGATTTCCCCTTCATAAATATCGAAGGAGGCATCGTGCACGCCGACGGTCTGACCGATGCTTGCGAAGATATCGTCTTTGCTTTTTCCCCGCTTCAGCAGGGACATGGCTTTTTTCGGATGCTTGCCAAAAATCTTGTACACGTTCTGTACAGATAGTTTTGTCTTCATGGACTGCCTTGGGCGTATTACGGGTTTAGTGGGGGCTGATCTTTTGGCAGAGCAGTAAGATGGAACGCCATCGTTACTAAACTGCGAAACACATTTAGAGGTCTAATCAATAGAATAGTCAGCCCGGATTATTCTGTACAATCAATCTAAATGGGTTGTATGGCGTTAAACCATAACATTGCCGACGAGAAATCGCCAATTTCATAAGGTTTGGTGGAGACGTTTGAGATCTTAGAGTGGGGTGTGTTGAGCCAGCGCCCAAGTCACATGCTCCGCTACTAACGGGGATGGATGGGTGGCTTTTTCTTTTAGAGCTGTAATGATTTCAACGGAATACGG
>JBFEWA010000139.1:0-7587 GCA_041546605.1 Bermanella sp. | reverse complement strand
TTGACATTATTGAGGCTCATCGTTGAGGGATCGAAGATGGAGATCCTATAGCGCCTGTCCTCTTCCAACCCCCTCTGGATCAGAAAAGGTCTCAAGTTGTTTGCCAAGAATGGGATGTAGTCGAAGGAAACCGTCCTTTGTGTAATCTGACCTCCCGAATTGACCTTCAAGGCCAACTTCCTTCCCACGACCTGCCCGTCGATCTTCATTCGGGTCGAACCCGTCAATAGGCTGAAACGGAAGGATCGGAGGTTAAACCTTTTATCGGCTATGCATTCAGTGATCATGCCAACCTGTTGAGAATGCCCCAACACCATCAACTTCATGGAGATCTTCTCATGTATGGAATAACCATGCTCATGCCTCTTAATGGTCTCATGGACATGTCCGATTTTGGCACCCTTGAAGTAGATCCCCATCCACCTCTCTCCCAAGGGAACGCGATCTTCGGAACCGATGGCCTCCGGCTCCAAATACTCATTGGCAGGATGGAAATAGACCTTTTCCACCAGCAGCCCCATCATGGTGATCCAAAAGGCCATGATCCCAATGGATAATCCCTTCGACCAGGGAAAGCGTACCATCCAAGAACCTCGAAGAAAGGGGATAATGATAACAAAGGGGGATAGCAAAATAAATGCCAAAGAAAAAATATCAGACCTGCACCACAAAATGAGTTTGGAGACAAAAAAGGAGTCTGATTGTGGAAATCGAATTGGACAAATTGAAAGGAGTATTACCAAAAGCACCAGTATTAGCACCCTGAAAAATAAAAGAGCTGAAGTTCAACGAAAGCAGGCTGAAATAGCTAAAATAAAAGTAAAAAAAGCGGATCTGTATAAAAAACTATCCGGCAAAGAGGGTCAATTGCTAAAGGCCAAGCAAGATCTGCTTAAGGAAGAGGAAAAGGAACGTAAAAAGCAGGCTGTTATCGATGAAAGAGAAAGAAAAAAATTAGCGGATTTAGAAAAGAAAAAGCAGAGAGAGCAGATTGAATACCAACGCCGGTTGCGAGCAGAAATCAATCAAACTGCCAATATAGCTGCTTCTGTAAAAGAGCTGGCGTTCACTCAGAATATTTCACATGAAAGTACCGTGAAATATGACTTATTTATCTCTCATGCCTCAGAAGATAAAGAGGAGTTTGTTCGTCCGCTCGCTGAAACGCTAGAAAATATTGGAGTTAAAGTATGGTATGACGAATTCACTTTGAAAGTCGGTGATAGCTTGAGAAAAAGTATCGATCAAGGATTGGTTAATTCCAGATTTGGAACAGTGATTCTATCCTCTGCTTTTTGTTCGAAGAACTGGACACAATATGAGCTTGATTCGATGGTTGCGCGAGAAATGAATGGCCATAAAATGATATTGCCGATATGGCACAAGATAACAAAGAGTGAAGTTATTAATTTTAGTCCAGCACTTGCTGATAAAGTTGCGCTCAACACTTCTTTGCAGAGCATTGAGGAAATAGCAGGGGAGCTTGCAGAGGTAATATTGGGCACAGAGGCATAACAATGTGCTGCTACGGAAAATTTACTCGCTAGCTCTCACAAATTTCCGCAGAGCACAGCGTTAAACATCAGAATGGAATTAAGATATATGAAATATAGAATTGCTTCTTTATCTATCTTATTGGCCCTGTCATTCCAGGTGTCTTCTCAAGTTAAAGAATTCAAAGAGCCACGAGTTGAAGGGTTAAGAATGGATAGATGTTTGACATGGGGAAATGAGTGCGATGAGCCCGCAGCGTACAAGTGGTGCTTAGAAAAAGGGTTTTCGAAAGCAATTTACTGGGAGATTGATAATAATATTGGCCAGAAACAGCCTACGAAAATGCTTAAAAGTAAAGAAATATGCAATAAGCCCGATTGCGATGGAATGAAACTTATAGTGTGCTACAAAAATGAATAATAAGTTCAGCAAGTGGGACAGATGTTCCGGTTGCCCCTTCTAAAGGCGTTATGCCTACGATCTTAATGAAATCAAACCCAAACTAGAGAATGTTAGTTAGAGCGGATGCTTGAGGTGTTAGGAACGATTCATGGATGTGTCTGAAGTAAAAGACTTCTGTTTGAGCTTAAAGGCGACCACTGCATCAGAAAGAGGGGAGCCGATTAATGTTCTTACCTATAAGGTTAAAGGTCGTAACTTTGCGTATTTCAAAACCAGTGAGCCTGAGCGTTGGCGGTTTAGTGTACGTGTCACGCCAGAGCGGTTTTTAGAGTTAACGGACCAACCCGGTGTGAAGCCTGCTCGCTATATGCATCGTTATCATTGGGTGACCATAGTGAAAGTGAGTGAGTTTGACCCGGATTATTTAGTTGAGCTGATCGAATGGTCTTATCGTAAAGCGTGCTCAACATTAAGTAAAAAGACGCAGCAAGAGTTAGGTGTATAACCAATCAATCAACACATGGAGTTTGTATGTTTATTATTTCTTTAACGTATCAAGTGCCGTTAGAACAGGTTGACCAGTTTATTCCAGAGCATGTTGAATTTTTAAATGAGCAATATGCAAAAGGGCATTTTATTTTATCGGGCAGAAAAGAGCCCAGAACGGGTGGTGTGATTCTGTCGACGATGAACGACCGTGGTCAATTAAATGCTGTGTTAGAGCAGGATCCATTTCATCGCGAAGGTTTAGCCAGTTATGAAGTGATAGAAATCGTGCCGACGAAAGCGGCAGATGAGTTGGCTTTTCTTATTTAACTCGTAGGTCGGATGAGCGCAACGCCTTCCGACATTTTGAGTACTGCTATTTGGTACCTTTTCTTTCGCTATTGTTTTCCCATTATTATTGATTCTTCCATTTCTTAATTTCTTAATTCCACTTGTTTCACATGCTTTCATTTATTTTCGGATGGCGCTGCGCTTATCCAACCTACGGCCTTCATTGTGTTTAATATGTATTAAACGGCGTAATAACAAAATGATAGGCGTATTTTGTCGAGCCTAAAAGGCTATTGTGTATGAAAGTAATATGCCTAGCTCTGTAAAAGTAAATCATGCAGAATGGTTTAGACAAAAATAATAACGATAAACGTGAAAGAGGGTGGGTGATGAACTTTGGTGTGTTTTTAAGTGTCGCATTTTTACTGATTTGGGGTGGGACGCTGTTTACGAATTCCGATACCTTGTATGTCATGCTGCTCAGTAATGCAGTTGTGCAAATGGCTTTGTTTGTTTTGGTGGCGTGTGTGCCATTTCTAAGAACAGGTCGCATGTCTTATGTTGATATTGCTTGGCCGTTTGGTGTGGCACTTATTGGCGTGCAGATTATAGTGTTTGCCGATGGAGATGTGGTGCGCACGCTAACGGTGGGTACGGTTTATTTGTTTATTGGTTTACGCATGGGCATTGGTGCCTTAGTCATGGCTAAAACCACAGGCGTGATTTTTAAAACGGAATTTCCTCGTTATCAATATCGCCGCATGTTGTTTGAGCAATCCGGTAGTTCGCACACCAAATTGCACATGCTGTTTGAGATATTAGCGCAAGGCATTGCCAATATGTCGGTGCTGGCACTACCTGGGTTTATGATTGCGATTAATGGCGATAGCAGTATATCCACTTGGGAGTGGGCTGGTTTAGCTATTTGGGCGGTGGCTTACGCCATTGAATCCACGGCGGATACGCAAAAGTTATTGTATATGTCTAAAAATAAAAAAGGCGTGTGCAATATTGGCTTATGGAAATACAGCCGTCATCCGAATTATTTTGCAGAATGGCTGGTATGGACGGGCTTGGTGGTGGCCACTGTGCCTTCGTGGCTTGTATTAAGTGAAACTGAGGTTTTACCGGTTTGGCTACTCATGGGTGTGGGTGCCTTGTGTGCGTCTATTATGTTGTACATCACCTTGGTGTATTTAACCGGTGCCAAACCTGCTGAGTATTATTCATCCCGTAAACGTCCGGATTATGCTGCGTATCAGGCGTCAACGAATATGTTTTTTCCTTGGTTTGCAAAGAAATAACCATTGGCATTTTATGCTCGACATTTTGTAAGGTAATGAATGTCATGCTGGAATGTGAGTGGGGATGTGAAAGTAGGTCGGGATAACATATAAGGAATAGAGACGGTGCAATAAAAAAGAGCAACGGGCACTCAGCCCATTGCTCTTTTTTTCGAAGACGGCCTTTATAAACTGGTGTTTTGATCCAGTACATTCACTTTGGGTTTGTGGTCTTTGTCGCCTTGCTCGGATACCACCATACCCAACACAATTAAACTTGCGCCGATAAACCCTAATAAACCCAGTTTTTCATCTAAGAATACCCAGGCAGAGATGTGAGCAAAGATGGGCTCGCTGGCAAAGATTAACGCCACCTTGTGTGGGGCTAATAGTGTTTGGGATACGGTTTGTGACCAATAAGCGAACGCTGTGCCCAGTACACCGGCTATTAAAATAGAGAAGAAAACAATAGGGGATAAAATCTGATCCAGCCAAGCCACGGGCTCATGTTCTGGTAAATAAAAGCTTGGGTTGGTGTCTAGGGCACCGGCCACCGCACTATAAAGGGCCACGGCAGTGAGTTGTACGATGCTTAGAAAAATCACCGGCATGGAGTCTACAAATTTGCCGGTTAATAAAATATGAAAGGCAAAGCATGCTGCGCAAACCAATACCAAGGCGTCGCCTTTGTTAAAGACAAATTTGTCGCCCACGGTTAAAAGGTATAAGCCCACGGTGGCAAAGGTAATGCCAGCCCAAACCGCCAGTGAGGTTTTTTGTTTGAAGAATAAAAAGCCAAAAAACGAAACGAACGGTACGCCTAGGCCAGTGATAAAACCGGCGTTAGAAACTGAGGTAAAGCGCATGCCTTCGGTTTGTGTGTAAAAAGCCACAAACAATAGTAGGCCCAAGAATAAACCGGCGATGACGATTTTTTTGATTTGAGCTGGGTCCACTTTTTCTTTGCTGAAATAAAACAGTGGCACCAGCGAGATGGCCGCTAACGCAAAACGAAACGCGTTAAAGGTGTGGGTAGGCACGATGTCGATGGCCATATCCACTAATACGAATTCCGCTCCCCAAATGAAACTGGTGGCAAGTAATAGGCAAAACGCAATACGGGGTGATAGAAAGGTCATGTTCTTATTCTTTGGGTAAATAGACCACTATAAAGGCCGGAATAAACAGGGGCTATACCCCATTGGATATAGTGCCCGTTGTGCTTGGGTGAGGGGTTTTGTGTATAATGGCGTGTTTTTACCATTTGGCTTTCCCATGCATATTAATCATATTAAGGTTCGTGGTTACCACCTAGACGTGTACCAACACGTGAACAATGCCCGCTATCTAGAGTTTTTAGAGGAATCCCGCTGGGCATTTTTTGAGGATTATCCGCTGGTGGCGAAAATCCACGGCCATAATCTAGCCTTTGTGTTGGTGAACATTAATATCAATTATCGCCGTCCGGCCTTGATTAATGAGGTGTTGGAAATTCGTACTCGCGTGGCCAAGATAGGCACCAAGAGCTGCACCATCGAACAGACCATGTACTTAAAAGACACAGACACCTCAGTGGCCGATGCCTTGGTGACGTTTTGTGTGCTGGATCAAGCTACCCATCAAGCAGTGGTGATTGAAGGGGAAGTACGTGAGCTATTGGAGCAAATGTCGTTATAATAGCCGCCCGCGAAATCCAGGTGTTTAAGAGTTAGCCGTATGTCCAAGATCGATATTGATGAATTGATTGCCCCAGTTTTGGCGTATTTGCCTAATCGCACGCCAGAGGCATGGGTGGATGCGGCCCTTGAGCACCAAGAAACCATTCTGATAGATCATGCAACTAATGAGCTAAAAGCGGCACAGCAGGCCATGACCTTGATGGCGCGTAATCCGTTGAATATGGATATTCAAAACAAGATGTCGCGCTTGGCCCGTGAAGAGCTGGTGCACTATGAGCAAGTGCTCAAAATCATCAAAAAGCGCGGCATTAAATTCCGCACCATGAAGGCCAGCGGCTATGCCTTTAACATGGCGCAACACATTCGCAGCGATAATAAAGGTAAGCTCACCGATAACCTGATTATTGGCAGCATTATCGAAGCGCGCTCGTGCGAGCGTTTCCATAAAATTGCCCCTTCTTTGGATGACGAGCTGCAGAAATTTTATATTTCTTTGCTTAAATCCGAGTCCCGTCACTTCAAGGATTATTTGGCCTTAGCGCAAAAATACACCGAAGAAGACATTCAGCCTCGCGTTGAGTTTTTCTTAGAGGTGGAAGATAAGAGTATTCTTGAACTGGACCCATTAATGCGTTTGCACTCTGGCATGCCCACGGCCGATTTGCGCGTTTAACGACTATTATTTATCCAATTGATGCTCAATGGGTAAGGTAGTACTGAACGGGCGCTGAGTGACGGATTTGGGTATGGGCGGAAAAGGGTTGGCGTTAAGCACTTTTGATCGCAACCAGTTTTTATACGTCGCGCCACCGGTAATCACTTCTATATTCACCTGTGTGGCAATACCGGCGCTGATGACGGTTATGTGTACATGGGCTTTACCCGTCACTGGGGCGCTGTCGATCTTATTTAATAAATGTTTGAGTAATGCCTGTTGATATTGGGAGCTAGGGGTTGGCGCCTTGCCTGACTGATCTTCTAATGATCCTTTGTTGCTGGTACTGGCTTGGCTGGCGGTGCGCTCAGACTGTTGCTCGGATTGAGTGGTTTGCGCCTCGGCTTTCTTGCCAAATGGGCTTTGCTTGCTAGGCTCTTGAGGTTCCAGATTAGATTGTGATGCTGATGCACTGGCCGTTTGTGCGCTTTGCTGGATTTGGGTTTGTTCGTCGATGGCTTCGAGCAGCATGACGGTGCCTTCACCTTTGGCGCTGCTATGAGGCCAAATGGCAATGACGCCCATGATGAGCACGCCATGAATCAAAATGGAGAGCAATACGGCAGGGTACAGGGGCTTGAGGTTTAACATCTTCACAAATTTGTCACTTGGCGGCCGCTATTATGCATTGTTATGGATTATCCGACTCTAGAGGTAGGATTTAGCCAGAGGGCATTGTATCATATTCGCCTTTTCAGCCACGCCTGAAGATTTCTTAATCGCTGTCATGGCGACATGATGGTTAAAACAATAAATGGAGTAAGCGATGAGCGTACTAGTAGGTAAAAAAGCACCAGACTTTACCGTTCCTGCGGTATTGGGCAATGGTAGCATTGTTGATGAATTCACTTTGTCAGAAGCCATCAAAGGTAAATACGGTTTAGTATTCTTCTACCCATTGGACTTCACTTTCGTATGTCCTTCTGAGTTGATCGCACTTGATCACCGTATGGAAAAATTCCAAGAGCTAGGCGTTGAAGTAATCGGTGTATCTATCGATTCTCACTTCACTCACAACGCATGGCGTAACACTCCAATCAACGAAGGTGGTATCGGTCCAGTTAAGTACACCCTAGCGGCTGATATCTCTCACGACATTTGTAAAGCTTACGATGTTGAGTCTGAAGGTGGCGTTGCGTTCCGTGGTGCATTCATCATCGACACAAACGGCGTTGTTCGTTCTCAAATCATCAACGATCTACCACTAGGTCGTAACATGGAAGAGCTAATCCGTCTT
>JBFEWA010000475.1:0-1869 GCA_041546605.1 Bermanella sp. | reverse complement strand
TTTAACTGGTATGTGTTTGGGCGAATAACCAAATAGTCATGGTCAGGTAAACGATCCAATAACAAGCTATCGTTTTCTATATTTCTGTCCAGGACTGAAATTGCGTTGGATTTATTGAATCCAACATTGCTTTGTGATTTCCCAGTCAAATGCCAACCATAACCGTCTGGACACTCATACGACGACAGCCCATTGCCTAATTCACTTGCAATTTCGGCCGCGTGCTCCTCAGTCGCATACGCCATTTTAGGTTTACCGTGACTTCTACAATTTGGGCATTCTCTAGCCGCACTACCCACGGCTTTCCATCTCGCGGGGCTTGCTTCGTATACCGTGTCGGTACTTTCATCTAAAAAGAGCTTTATGTTTTTTTCGAAATCACCGCAGTTATCGGCAGGCTCAACTAATTGTATCCACACTCCACTTTGAGCATCGTCCAGTTTTTCCCAAGCTATCGCTTTAACAGCCTTCGTACTTTCTAGGTATTTTCGAGTGGTGTCTAAATACTTATAAAATTCACCAAGACTACTCACTGCTTTACTAAGCAGGATGTCTGGCCGATGAATTCCTAAGTTTGCGTATCTCAATAACGCCATGTTTCGTCCTTTGATCGAATAAGTTGTTCTTCCTAAATATCAAGTATCGTGCCATGAAGCTTTATTTCAAAAAACCCTCAATAGTAAAGGACCTTCAAGATTAAGGTTTTTAATTTAGGTGTTTTTATACACCTATAGGTGCATTATATTCCGTCATTTTACAGGCTTTTATACCAAACAGTCACATTCCATTATTGGTGTTAATCAATAACTGCATGTAAGAGGGGGCCTTTAGGTTCTTAAGATATTCGTTCAAAAATATTCATTTGTTCAAAAATATTGAACGTACTAATATATTGAACATGGATAAAACAAAATACACACATATAGACGATTTAATGGGTGCAATACAGCTGGTTTCCCAGCTGAGTAATTTACCTGCGTTCATTACATTTGAAGATGGTTACTTAGTCGGTATGCGAAAGAATGACCGCTGGAAAGTGGTCGAATTGCCCGTGAATGCTCTAAGCATCGGCACTGTGAGAGAAGTAAACTGGAATGAGTGTGTATTGTTTGCCCCATACATCCCTCCCCAAACAGCCCAAATGCTTAATGAGTGTAATGCTAGATACATTGATATGGCCGGTAATGCGCGGTTGAGCAATAAAAATAGTCATATCTTTATTGCTGGCCAGAAGCCACGTAACAAGCCAAAAGCGAGCAGGGTCGTTAAGCCGATCTACGGTCAAAAAAGTGCACTAAAGGTCCTTTATGTACTATTGAAGGATAGTGACCTATTAAAGGCACCGTACCGAGAAATCATGAACGTGGCCAAAGTATCATTAGGGTCGGTTTCTTCATCAATATCTAAGATGAAAGATGAGCGAATACTCTATGAGTCCGATTCAGGTTTGGGGTTTCTGGATTATAAAGAGACATTAACAAGGTGGGCGATGATGTATGCCACAATCCTTAAGCCATCTTTACAAACCAGAGAGTTTGAATCAAACAACAGTGCTCTAGACATCTTAGAGATGACAGATCCTCGCATGTTCAATGGCGTCTGGGGTGGAGAGGCCGGTGGGTTTTCATTAACACATTATTTAGCGCCAACGGAAATCACACTGTATGTCGGTGGTGAAAATCAGAAAGAGTTTATCCATCTAGCGCGCCTAAGAGCAACCACTCCAGGTATTCCAGCTAATACGAAAGTCACTATTGTTGAGCCATTCTGGAATACTGATAGTTTGTTACAAAATACACAGGCCTGCCCTCTTCTCACCTATGCAGAACTGTTAGCCGGTAACGATCCACGCTTACTAGATACCGCTCA
>JBFEWA010000234.1:0-5531 GCA_041546605.1 Bermanella sp. | reverse complement strand
ACCTTTAATGTGTTTGGGTGAAAGTCTACTAGCCCCAACTGGTTTGCATTGATGTAGCTGCGAAAAGAGCTGTTAGAGTCAGGTCCTACGGTGCGCAATGTGGGAGGAAAGGCCAGCATAAAATCGGTAAACACGCCGCCTTTCTTGGCATTTGGCTCGGCCCATATGGGCTCTTGGTTGTTGGTCACCCATTTTAAGTTGGCGGGTAACTGTGCCTTATTTGCATAAGTTAAGCTGCTTGCAAGTAAGCAAACCACGACAAGAAATGTATGTATGAATTTCATGGTTATCTCTCAGCTAAAGTATGAATATTTTTTAGGGTCAAACGCTTCGCGTATGGCCTCGCCAATGAAGGTCACCAAGGTCAAGACGATGGTCAGTGCCACAACAGCCGAAGCGGCGATCCATTGATAATCTAAATTACTGGTGCCCTGTGATAATAATTCTCCCCAGCTAGGGGTGGGGGCTGGCAAACCAAAACCTAAGTAATCCAAGCTGGTGAGGGCGGTGATGCCACTGACCACAGAGAAAGGGAAGAAAGTAACCAATATGGAAACGGAATTAGGCAGTATGTGTTTAAACATGATTCGCCAATTAGAAGCGCCAATAGAACGGGCGGCTAATACATACTCGCGGGTATTCTCTCGATAGGTTTCGGTGCGCATATACCAGGTTAAGCCCATCCAACTAAATGCACCAAGTAGCAGAGCTAACGTCCAGAAATTAGGTGTGACAATTGATGCCACGATCATAATGATATACAGAATCGGGACGTTGGATAAAATCTCGATGACCCGTTGGAAAATCAAATCAAATGTGCCGCCCAAAAAGCCCATTAACGCACCGATAATGATGCCAATGACGTAGGTGATGGCTAGAAGAAATATTGAAAACAATATAGCAATACGGAAGCCGTAGACCAATCTTGCAAGTATATCCCTGCCGGCCATATCAGTGCCTAGGTAATGCTGCTCCTCCATAGAAGGTGCATAAGGCGGGTATTGGCCATCAATGAAATGATTTTCAAGTGGGTTGTATGGAACCAGTGGTCCAAGCACCCAGTTGTCATTTGAGTTGGCAAAGTCTTGCTTGAGTTGTCTGTAATTAGTTTCCCATTGGTAATCATAACCAAAGGTGCTACCGGGAATGATGGAGCCATAACTTGGGAAATACATCTCGCCTTCGTAGTACACCATGACAGGGCGGTTGTTAACCCATAGCTCTGCAAACAAACTCAAGGTGATTAAGATCATGATTGCAATGAACGAGTAATACCCGCGCTTAAGGGATTTAAAACGCTGCCATCTGCGCTTTGCTTGTGGTGAAAAAGAAAACATTATTTTTTCTCCCCAAAGCGAATCCTAGGGTCAGCCCAAGCCACGCACAAATCACTGAGAATATTGCCTATCAAATAAAGCACAGCCGAGATAACCAAAATTCCCATGACTACGGGATAGTCTCGTTCTACTAACGCTTCATAACCCAGCAAGCCGATGCCGTCGATATTGAATATTTTTTCAATCAAAAAGGAGCCACCCAAAATCACTCCAATGTTTTGCCCAAAGTGCGTGGCTAGGGGAATCAAACTATTGCGAAGGGCGTGGCGTTTCACGGCTTGATTAAAGCTGAACCCTTTGGCGGTTGCTGTGCGAACATAATCCGCTGCTAAGTTTTCTAGTAGGGCGTTTTTCATCATGAATGTCATGACAGCAAGGGAGCCTGCCATATAAGCAATGAGAGGCAGAGCTGCATGGTTAAAAATATCTTTGATTTGTTCCCATGTGCTTAGGAATTCAAATTCATCACTGACAAAGCCGCCCAGTGGAAACCATTCAAGATTAACGGCAAAAAAAGCAATACAAGCGATGCCTATAACGTAACCCGGTACGGCATAACTGATAAAAATAAAAGCCGATGAAATATGATCAAATGGTGCGCCATGTTTAAGCGCTTTGAAAATGCCCAGGGGTATGCAAATTAAATAGGTGAGTATCATGGTGGTGACACCATAAAAAATAGAAATGGGTAAGCGGTCTTTAATGCTGTCCCAAACCGGTTCGCCATAGCGAGTGGATTCGCCTAAATCCAAAATCAGAATTTTTCCCATCCACTCGAGGTAGCTATAGATAACGGGTTGATCGAACCCATAGTATTCTTTGAGTTGTTGCAGTTGATCTTCGCTGAGGCTCTGGCTGCCAAAGCCGTTAATACTGCTACTGGATGAGGCGCTAGAAAATTGCGCTTCGGCAAGCATTCGCTCGATTGGCCCGCCGGGAACTAGGCGGGTGAGGGTGAATACTAATAGCGTGATGCCAATAAATGTTGGAATAATGAGCAACAAGCGTTGAAGAAAGTAGCTTTGCATGCTGAGTTCTTATAGTTATAGGTGTCGTTAAGTTAGCAGATCCATTGCGCTAAGACAAAGGCATGTTTATCCAGCTTGTGTGACATCAACGTATAGAATCAGTTCATCTCCGGGTTGTAGGTATTTGCGGTTCTTAATTTGATTCCAACGTTGGATATCTTTTACGCGAACATTGAATTTATTAGCAATGCGATGAAGGCTGTCGCCGCTTCTAACACGATAGCGAACTTTTCGAATCACCTCACGATTTTGCTTGTTAAAAATATTGTCAGCCTTTGACCAGATGACTAATTTTTGTCCAGGAATAAGAGGGTCTTTCGGGGACATGCCATTCCAGCGCGCAATGCTGTTAACGGAGACTTTGTGTTGCTTTGACAAGCTCCAGAAACTGTCGCCATTTTGTACAGAGTGGCTAATTTTAGAGGAGCCTTTAGGGCCTCTGGCATTGTTTTGCTTAACGCTCTTTCTGTTCTTGGCGCTGTAGGTGTAGCTCGCAAGATTATTAAATGCGGTTGGAATTAACAGCATGTCGCCAATATGCAAAAGGCTGCCTTGGATTGGGTTCACTTGCTTTAAAGCGTCTGGGGTGGTGTGGAATTTTTTAGCAATCGAGATAAGAGAGTCGCCGCTCTTAACCTTGTAGCGTTGCCATTTGATGCGCTGACCCGGCGGAATCAATGCAAGTTGCTGTTCGATTTGCTCTTTGTTTTCAATTGGCACGAGAATTTCGTGCGGCCCATTGGGGCTGGTGGCCCATTGATTATATTGTGGGTTGAGCTTGTAAATCTCTTCTAGATCCACACCTGCCATGCTGGCTGCTTGGCTAAGATCCATCTGGCTGCCGGTATCAACAACAGCGAAATATGGTTTATTTTCAATAAACGGCAGGGTGATGCCGTGCTCTTCGGGATTGGCGACCAGCTTGGCTAGGGCCATAAGCTTGGGTACGTAATCACGGGTTTCTTTGGGTAGAGATAAATGCCAAAAGTCCGTTGGTAAGCCGCGACGCTTATTTTTACGGATGGCTTTGCGTACGGTGCCTGCTCCTGAGTTATAGGCAGCGAGGGCGAGCATCCAATCCCCTTTGAATTCACGTGACAGCCCTTTAAGAAACTTAAGGGCTGCGATAGTGGAGCGGCGAATGTCGCGGCGACCGTCGTACCACCAGTCTTGCTTTAGACCATAGATGCGTCCAGTGCTGGGAATGAACTGCCAGACACCGGAGGCGCGCCCGTGACTGTAAGCGAACGGATCAAATGCACTTTCTACGATGGGAAGTAATGCAATTTCCCCAGGCAGGTCACGAACGTCAATTTGCTCCATAATGAAGTAAAGGTAGCGTTCTGCTCGTAGTGATACTCGGTTGATGTAGCTCTGGTGAGACTTGAACCAATTGAGCTGGGCTGTGATTTGACGGTTATTTAGGTCAGAATCCAGCTGGTATTGGTCGCGTATGCGCTGCCAAAGGTCAATATTTTCACGCTCTATAGCACCTATATCCGGTGTCGGATCGATGAAAGCGGTTTGTTGCTCGCTTTCTACTAATAAATCCGGTGCTTGATAGCCGCTTTGCGATTGCGTGTTAGGTTGAATAAGATTACAGGCACTCAATAACGCGGTGATGCCTGCAAGCCAAATGATACGTAAAAACAATTATTTATACCGATACTGCAAATGTGCGGGCAGTGTATGAATACATAGGTTTAGGGTCAAGTTAGGTTTCACAATATCCCATATATTAGTTGATGAGGTTCAAATGGAGAGTGGCTGGGGGGGTACAAGGCAAGCACAGCAGCTATGGAAGGCAGAAAAGACAGCCCTAGAGGCAGTTGTGCCGGATCTATATGGGCATTATTTGTTTCAGTACAGTGATTTTAATCAGTCTGTGCTGGATGCTTCTGGCTTGAAGTACCATTATTTCGCCTCAGAAAACAAGAATGATCAATTAGTAATCGACTACGAGGCACTGCCTTTTCGTGATAACTCGTTAGATTGTGTACTGCTGCACCATATATTAGATGGCCGCAAGGGAGCACATCAGTGCCTGAGGGAAGCGGCTAGGGTGGTGGTGCCCAACGGCTATTTGGTACTGGTAGGCTTTAACCCTTACAGTACTTGGGGGGTAAGTCGTTTGTTGCAAAAGTACAGTCTTGCCCCTAAAGGACATTATTTAGCGCGCTCTAGGTTGGTTGATTGGTTAGCGCTACTGGGGTTTCGCATTGAAGCGGATGTGGGTCTGCAGTACATGCCCCCTGTGATATTGAAGTATTTCCCACGCTTCTCTCGTCTGTGTGATCGCGTGCTGGCTTATATTGGTCTGCCGTGTGCGGGAGTTTATGTGTTATTGGCTCGCAAATTGGTTGCAGGTAGAACCCCAATTCGGCCACAATGGAGGGCTTTGGGCGGCCGAAGAATTCCGGTGGCTACCCCGAGTACACGAGGTATTAGTGTCACAAGTCGTTGAGATTTATACAGACGGGGCCTGTAAGGGCAACCCAGGCCCGGGTGGATGGGGCGCATGGCTGCGCTATGGCAGCAACGAGAAAGAATTGTTCGGCGGCGAGTTAAACACCACAAACAATCGCATGGAGCTAATGGCTGCCATTCAGGCTCTTGAGGTATTGAGTCGCCCTTGCAGCGTAAAACTCACCACAGACTCCGAATATCTACGTAAAGGGGTCTTGGAATGGATGGCTAACTGGAAGAAGCGTGGCTGGAAAACGGCCAGTAAGCAGCCAGTTAAAAATCAAGATTTATGGATGCGCTTGGATGAGGCTATATCTAAGCACGAGATAAGCTGGCATTGGGTGAAAGGGCATTCGGGACACCCAGGTAATGAAAAAGCTGATGAATTGGCAAATAAGGGTGTGCAAAGTGTTATTTAGGGGTTTCTTATGCGCCAAGTAGTATTAGATACGGAAACAACCGGTATTGGCGAGGGTCATAGGATCATCGAGATTGGTTGTGTTGAATTGGTGAACCGTAAATTAACGGGGCGTCATTATCATCAGTACATCAATCCAGAGCGCCTGGTGGACCCTGAAGCCATGGAAGTTCACGGGATTACGGATGAGTATTTGCGTGACAAGCCCGTATTTGCACAAGTAGCCAATGACTTTATTGATTTTATTAAAGGTGCTCAGTTAGTTATTCATAATGCCCCGTT
>JBFEWA010000110.1:0-8620 GCA_041546605.1 Bermanella sp. | reverse complement strand
CAATGCCTCAGGTATGTTCACACCTCTCATTTTACAAATGATTTCGGTGGGGGAAGAAAGTGGCTCGCTAGATAGCCTATTAAATGATGCAAGTGACTTTTATGACGAAGAAACAGACTTTGAAATTAAGCAATTAAGCAGTGCCATTGAACCGATTATTTTAGTGTTCATGGGTGCAATGATTCTCATACTGGCCCTGGGTATTTTCTTACCATTGTGGGATTTGAGTGCGGCTCCAAGGTGACCTGATGGCAAATACACTTTCACCCATGACACCACGCACAGGCTTTACACTCATTGAGTTAGTGATGGTTATTGCGTTGCTTTCTATTCTTGCGGTACTCGCGCTACCACGCATGATGGATAACTATGATGATGCGCATTTTAGTACGGTGGCAGCCACAGGGGGAGCACTGTCCAGTGCCGTTATTTTATTACGCGGACAGTGGGTCGCTAATGGGGCAAACGCAGAAGTCGATGGTGTTAAGGGTTACGGCAACAATGATGTGGCCACTACCTTGGATGGTTGGCCAAGTGATGGTGGTAGAGGCAAGGATTCTATGCATTCGCCACAAGTGGGTGCTGACGCTCAAAGGTGTGTGCGTATTTGGAATGTGTTACTGCTGAGTCATGGCATTAAGGTGGCCACGGCTCCCAGTGATGATGTGGCCTATGTGGCAACCACCAGTGGATCCAGTTTATGCATTTATACTTATGAAGCTTCTAATACTAATAGCCGAATAGAATATGATTTGGCGTCGGGAACGGTGCTAACCGTTTTGAAATAGTAAATATGGACTACACTAAAGGTAACTATGGAATGAAGGTTATCCTTTTTAGGTGAATATGGAGCGTAGTATGACTCGATGCATGAAAAGACACACTTCAGGTAAACAGTCTGGGTTTACTCTAATTGAATTAATCATGGTGATTGTTATTTTAGGGATTCTCAGTGCATTTGCCTTACCTAAGTTTGCAGATTTTTCCGGGCAAGCTGAGTCTGCCACCATTGAAGGGGCCCGTGGTGCGGTCAAGGCCAGTTCGGCCATTGCCCATGCGCAATATCTGGCCAATGGCAGTACGGGTAGTACTGTGACCTTAGAAGGGTTAGTCATAGATATGGTGCAAGGTTATCCCAGCGCTAATCTTGCAGATGTGGATATTTGTGAAGCGGCTAGCTTAGATGCCTCGGATTATACCTGTGCAACCACAGCCGGCGATGGTACCGATAATAACCCTCGTGTTATGACCATAACCCTGCAAGGCTCCACTTGTGCCTTTACCTATACCGATGCAGACAGTGATGGTGACCCCGCTGCACCTGTCATCAGTGCGGTGGCAGGTTGTAACTAATGTGAGCAAATATGAATCACCAAGGAAAGGGATTCACGTTAATTGAGCTGATTGTAGTTGTGGTTCTTCTATCTGTATTGAGTGCATTAGGGGTGGGACTCTTCAGCGCCCCTTCTCAATATCATGCCGCTAACGCATTAGAAAGTTGGTTAAATCTTTTTCAATATTCTCAGCGCCAATCTTTACTCAAACAAAGTTTAACTTCCCCTTTGGTTTTAAGCGTGACTCGCACCTCTGAAAACTGGGTATTCAGTTTGAATCAAGGGCCCACACAAATAGACACATTTAGTATTGCCCATCAAAACAAACCGCTTCGGGTGTCTACTTCCCAATGGCTGACTACGTGTGGCAGCTTAAGCGAATTAACCTATCCGTTAGAGGTGCGCTTTAATGGAGCCGGTAATCGTATTGATGCAACAGGCCAGGTGGTTAGTCAAAACTTACGTCTTTGTTTTGATGACACCCATCAAATGTGTTTAAGCCCAAGTGGATTTGCTTATGCTGGCATTTGTGTACCGTAATCAAGGGTTCACCTTGGTGGAAGTGCTTATTGCCATTGTGGTGATAGGTATTGCTCTTTCTGCCCTTATGACGGGATTATCTTCAGCGGTCAATCAAGGCGCAGCTCCGGTTATTGAATCACGTGCGTTGGCGTTAGGACAAGCCTACGCGGATGAAATCATGGCCATGGCATTTGATGATCAAACCCCTGCCGGTGGTGGTGCTGTAGCCGTGGCAGCGGCCCCTTGCGTTGCATCTAATGAAAGCCAAACACGAGATCAATTTGATGACGTGGATGACTATCATCTGTTGCGTGATCAGCCGCCTGTGTTGTTAAACGCTGCGGGTCAAGCAAACGCATATTCCCAATACGCTGTAGATATTCGCGTGACATGCGCCGGTAATGATTTAGGGATGTCCGGCAACCATCTTATTAAACGTATTGAGATTACTATTTCCTTGCCCAACGGCGATGCGCGCATACTGACGTTTTTTAAGGGGAACTTCTGATGTCTGCGGTGCGCTTTTATCGTGGCTTTACGTTGATCGAATTGGTCATTTCCATGATGGTACTGTCGATTCTCGCGGTGGGCAGTGTGAAGTTTATTGGGCTCACCGCTGATACTTATGTGGATACTTTGGATCGCTCCGCTTATTCAACTCGTGCCAGTATTATTAATGAGACGGTGTCGCGACGTTTACGTAATGCGTTACCCAATAGTGTACGGGTGAGCAGTGACCAATCTTGTATTGAATACATTCCCATTGTTGCCGCCTCTACTTATGTACAGGCGCCCATTGTGGGTAATGGCAATGCAGAAAATGAAGTGACCATGCTGGCCATTAATGCGCGCTTAGGTGACACGGGGTACGGTGTGATATACCCAAGCGGTAATTCGGATCTGTTATATAACAATACGCGTAACCCTGGGCGCATAAGCTCCCAGGTTTTAACTCTGCAATCGCTTGATAATGACGTGGCTTTGTATGCTTTTTCTGGCGGTACGACGTTTCAATATGAGCAAGATTCACCACAAAAACGTATTTATCTTGTGGACAGGCCACAAACCCTTTGCCAGCAAGGTAGCCAATTATTTTTGTATCAGGATTATGGTTTTGTTGGCCCCATAACTAACCTAATGGCTATGTTGCCAAATCAGTTACCCAATCGCTGGCTGTTGGCGGATCAATTACAGCCTTTAACCATGCGCTTTGATGTTGTTCCTAGTACGTTAAGACGTAATGGATTAGTGCAGTTTCGCTATACCTTAATGGGAAAAAATAAAGGAGAGACATTAGCAGTGAGTCACGAGGTGCAAATTAAAAATGTGCCCTAATGCAATGAGTATTCAATCCCAAAAAGGTCTGGGTTTACCGTCTGCGTTGTTTTTGATTCTTATAGTTATTTTATTGCTGACGGTGATGAATCAATTAAACCAAGTGAACGCCATCGCTTATTCCCGAGAGTGGTTGAGTGTGCGAAGCCTCTATGCCGCAGAAAGTGGTGCACAAATGGCAGCAGTAAGGATTTTAAATTCAGAAGAATCCATGGGGGTTTGCACTTTAAATTTTATTCCAGAATTTTCATTTAACACCCAAGGTTTACAAGCATGCACGGCTAAGGTGAGCTGTGAAAACCAAGTGGTTAACGGGAGAAATTATTTCACTGTATTAAGCGAAGGCCGATGTGGCACAGGCATTGATCAAGCCACTCGTATGATTCAAGTTATGGTATCGCAATGAAAAGACATAGTATTTATGTGTTTGTCATGCTATGTGTGTTCCCCCTCCATGTGTGGTCAGGGTGTTCACCCTATATGGGTTTTGCAAGCTTGAACGAAGTCAGTAAAGAGCATCCATTTTTTAATAATGTTGATGACTTTATCGAAGTTAAAAAACTGGATAATAAACTCAATTCCAGTGTTATTAGCAATTGGACCCTTGAAATCTGCGAAACCATATTTACGGTTTTTATTTCCTGTTCTGGGGCTTTGTCATTAGCCGATGCCAATCAAATTGGTAAGTACTGGGTGTATTCAGGATCGCCTGCGCCTTCTAGTTATATTGATTGGCTAGGTGGCTTTGATGTGGTTTTGCGAGATGAAAATAATGATGTCATTGATTATTTAAGCGTGAATAACGTCACCCCTCAGTACGAGCAATGTGATTATTCCTATCCGATTAGTGCATCAGGTGACAACTCCACTCGTCGAACTGCGCGCTCACCAGATGGTGTGGGTGATTGGGTGGTGCCTCCAGGAAATTCCGTTCCCCCAACAGAAGGGGAAGACAACAGCTCAACCCCGCCTCCTGCTGATGCGCCTAGTTTGCAGTTTTTAACGGATCTTATTATTAGCCAAGGGGACAGTGCGCAAGTGACGTTTGTGCTCAGTAGTGCTTATACCAGCGATGTGACCATTGATTTTGCTACGGCAAACGGCAGCGCCATTGCCGGTGTGGATTATGTGCAAAGTCGCGGGACGGTGGTGATACCAGCCGGGAGCACTCAAGTGGCGGTCACGGTTAACAGTTTGCAAAGTGGCAATCCCGTAGATACGTATTTCTTTATGACTATTGAGCGAGCTACCAATGCCGACGTGATTGATCAGGTGGCTGAGATTCATATTGTGCAAGCGCAGCTGGCGAATCACTTTTCAATATTGCATTCAGGTATGGGAGTGAATTGTGAGCCAGAATTAATTTCTATTTCTGCAAGAGATGCCAGTGGCAATATAAAAACCAACTACACAGGAACCATTCAATTAGCTACTTCCACTTCTCATGGTGATTGGTCCATTGCCAATGGGCAGGGGATATTTACATCTGGATCAGCCGATTCTGGACAGGGACAATATACGTTTTCTGCCACGGATTTAGGAGAAGTGCAATTCTATTTAAGTAATACTCATGTTGAATTGATCAACATCAATGTGGTGGATGGATTTAATATTACAGAAAACAGCAATAACGCCTTAGCAAGCGATGACCTAGACTTAGAATTTAAACAAGCCATATTTAAATTCTTATTTGATGACGGCAATAGCATTACGGATACATTCCCCGTTTTCACTGCTGGAAAGCCATTAAACTTAGATTATTCACAGTCTCCTATTTTATTGCGGGCTATCACGACGGACCCTGATACTGGCGTATGTCAGAGTTTATTTTCTGGAGCACAGACAATTGATGTGGCCATGTCCTGTGAGAATGCTCAAGGCTGTGATACCAGTGGGCAATCGAATTTGACCATGAATCAAGTGGTCATTGCAGAGAATGGCCAAACGGTTACTAATTTTACACCATTGACTCTTAGTTTTGATGCCAATGGCACCGCGCGATTACCAAGTGTCATTTACGATGACGCAGGCTTGATTCGTTTGCATGGGCGAAAAAATTTATTAGGCAGTGCAGTATCGGGGGCATCTAATTTGTTGACATTTCATCCAGCGGGATTTTGTTTAAGCGTGAATGATAACAACAGCCAGTGCTTAGGCAATAGCGATGCAGAACTGGCTCAATGCTCGGTATTTTTATCAGCCGGTTCATCCTTTGCTGCGAGCATTTCGGCCCAAGGCTGGCAAAAAGATAATGATGAAACCTTTTGTGATAACTCAAAACGCCTGTATTCATTTAATCATACTGTGAATCTAGCGCCTAAGTTAGTGGCCCCTAGTGGTGGCAATCTGGGTTATATCAATTCCAATAGTACGACTTTGAGCAATGGTTTAGTGAATTTGGATTTATCCTGGAGTGAAGTGGGGGTCATGCAATATGAAATGGGTGGCAATGATTATTATGGTCAAGCGCTTCCACAAATACCTTCGGCGAATGTGGGGCGTTGGACACCGGCTGCATTTCAATTATTTAAAATAGCCGACGGTACAATGAGTGCCAGCAATAATGGTTTTAGTTATGTGGGTGAAAAAGATGCAGCAGGTCGGGGTGCCATTGGTTATGAATCGCCGCCTCAATTTGAATATCTTGCGCTGAATGCATTGCCTACACCGGATACGTTACAAAACTATGTGGGCGTATTTAATAAATCACCGCTTTCTACATTGAGCATTGCAAGTCAAACCTTTGGAGTGGATGGATTAAATGTACTTTCGATTGTGGGAGATTTTGCTGCACCGGTTTACGCCTACAACACGACTACTGATCGATATTCAGCTAGTTTAAATCTACAAGACCACTTTTATTTTGAACGCAATGCGCAAAGCAAAATAGCGCCTTTTACTCAATCCTCTCAAATCACATTGGATAGCTTTACCGATAGCGATGGTATCACTGGAAACAGCTTAACATTTTCGCCATTGGGCTATGGCATTCGCTTTGGGCGTTTATATGTGGATAACGCTTATGGCCCAGAAACCTTATCTATTAAGCAAGTGCTGCGGGCGGAGTATTTTGATGGGCAGAACTTTATCACTAACGCAGAAGATACCTTTACCGATGTGGATGTTGCCAATATTGTGAATCGCACTGTGGTGGATGTGGGAGATGTGAGCAATCCTTTATTGGTCACAGATACAGATGTGGCCGGTGAGTTTTACAATCAAGGCCCATTGCAGGCCGGTACCTGGACCATGGTTTGGCAGGCACCATTAAATGCCCGTTATGGCGAAATTCAGTTTCAATATTTAGCGCCAGATTGGCTCACTTTTGACTGGAACGAAAGTGGTGACGGCATAGAAGAAGGGCCTACTGCCTCTGTGAGTTTCGGTCAGTATCGAGGTCATGACAATATAATTTATTGGAAGGAAATTACCTTTTAATCAAACTTATTGATCTGACAAATATCAGCTTAAGGTTATCTACAGGAATATTGAACTATACTTTACAGATTCTCAGTGTGAGTGATGGGACCGTGTACTCCTTCGATACCCTGTATGGCGGCTATGATTTAGATATCCAAGATCGCACCCTGTTGTTGACCATTCGTGGCGTGGTGGAACTGGAATTGGCTTTGCGCTTCATGCTGCAAGCCAAGGTTATGATTTCCCAGCTGCCCCATAATCATTGGGCGTCTTTGGTGGACTTAAGGGATTGGGGATTACATCCACCTGAAGTGGTTGATTTTTTATATGAGTTTCAACACTGGGCCGAAGATAATGGTCAGTTGGCGGAAGCGGCGGTGGTTAGCGATAGTGTGTTGAAAGTATTAGCGCGGGACAAGTTGCGCGAAGGTGTACGCAAAACGGTCCATCAGGAATATTTTGTAACAAGACACGAAGCCGATGAATGGCTTCATATCTTGTCATTTTTAGGGGATGCAGATCAATCCCATCCCCATGCGGTTTAATCCACTTCTTCCTCTTCGTGGCTTTCTTCCATTCCCAATTCTTTGATTTTACGGGTTAGAGTATTACGACCCCAACCTAATAAAATAGAGGCATCACGGCGACGACCAGCAGTGTGTTTTAACGCCGTTTCAATCATGATGCGCTCAAAGATAGGCACGGCCGTATCCAAAACGCTTTTCTTGCCTTGCGCTAATTGTTGATCAGCCCAGTTACGTAACGCTTGTTCCCAATTGTTACTGGTCGTGGCTTTTTCTTCTTGGTTGAGCAGTTCAGGTGGCAAATCATTGATGTGAACTTCGCGGCCTGATGCCATCACTGTGATCCAGCGACAGGTGTTTTCGAGCTGACGTACGTTACCTTGCCATGGAAGCGTACATAGATATTCTTCTGTGTCGCTTTTTAACACTTTTGGCTCCACGCCTAATTCTTCAGCAGCGCGATTTAAGAAGTGGTGCAATAAACGAGGCACATCTTCACGACGTTCTGCTAATGCTGGCAAGTGAATGCGAATCACGTTTAAGCGGTGGAATAAATCTTCACGGAAGGTACCGGCTTTTACTAGGCCTTCTAAGTCTTGGTGTGTCGCAGCAATAATACGTACATTCACTTTAACTGGCGTGCTACCACCTACGCGATAAAACTCACCATCCGCTAATACACGCAACAAACGGGTTTGCGTGTCCGCTGGCATATCACCGATTTCATCTAAAAATAATGTGCCGCCGTCTGCTTGTTCAAAGCGACCACGACGTTGACCGCCAGCGCCAGTGAATGAGCCTTTTTCATGGCCAAATAATTCACTTTCGATAAGGTCTTTTGGAATGGCTGCCATGTTTAACGCAACAAACGGATGCTCACTGCGAGGGCTGTGTTTGTGTAACGCGTGGGCGACTAATTCTTTACCCGTACCGGATTCACCATTGATCAATACAGTGATGTTGGAGTGGCTTAAACGACCAATGGCGCGAAATACTTCTTGCATGGCCGGTGCTTCACCAATGATCTCTGTATTTTTATACGGCTCGGTAGGTTCAGCATGATTTAGCGATGCGGTTTCGTGTTTGTGGGCAATGGCGCGCTTAATTAAGCTCACCGCTTCATCCACATCAAAAGGTTTAGGCAAATATTCGAAGGCGCCTTTTTGATATGAGGTAACCGCACTGTCTAAGTCACTGTGGGCTGTCATAATGATCACAGGGATATTTGGGTCCACTTGATGCACTTGTTGCAACAGGGTTAAACCATCAATGCCAGGCATACGCACATCACTGATGATGGCATCTGGAATTTCACGGTTTAATGCATTGATGACCTTATCACCATTTTCAAATGATTGGCTTTCAATATTGTCTTGCTCTAGGGCTTTTTCTAAAACCCAGCGTATAGAGCGGTCGTCATCAATAATCCAAACTTTATTCATGGCTAAGTCCCGATGTTAAAATATATTTTTTTGTACTTGTGCT
>JBFEWA010000420.1:0-2571 GCA_041546605.1 Bermanella sp. | reverse complement strand
TTTACTTCTGGGTCAGCAAAATAATGGCGAATGGATTTATAACGCCATGCGTAAAAATGCAGTGCAAAGTTAAAGGCACTGATGATCATAAAAAAGATGGCCACAGTTTCGATTAACGGGCTATCGAAAAAGCCAATGCTGTCATCATGGGTACTAAAGCCACCGATGGCCACAGTACTGAACGCATGACAAATGGCATCAAATAAATTCATGCCTGCTAATAAAAAACCAATAGCGCAGGCAACGGTTAACGCCAAATAGATGTACCACAGGGTTTTAGCGGTTTCGGTGATACGCGGTGTGAGTTTACTGTCTTTCATGGGCCCTGGGGTTTCAGCACGATATAACTGCATGCCCCCGATACCCAGCATAGGTAAAATCGCCACGGCTAAAACGATGATCCCCATACCGCCGAGCCATTGTAGTGATTGGCGATAAAACAAAATGGAGTGGGGTAACTGATCAATGCCGGTGATGACGGTGGCACCCGTGGTGGTCCAGCCAGACAGGGATTCAAAGAACGCATCGGTGAATGACAACCCTGGATTTTCAGCCAGCATCAAAGGCAGTGCACCCGAGACCGCCAGTACTAACCAGAACAAAACCGTGACCACGAAACCATCGCGGATTTTTAAATCTTGGCGGTGTTTGCGCACTGGATACCAGCACAACGCTCCTAACGCGAAGTTAATGCCCAATGCTCCAGTAAAGGCCCCGAGGGTTTGATCTTGATAGATCAAACTCACCACCATGGGCGGTATAAGGGCAATACTGAATACCATGAGTAAGATACCCAATATGCGAAAGATAATGGCTGGATGCATAATTCTTTATTCTTTACTCAGTACGCCAACGAGTATTTCGATACGTTGGCTGGTGTTATGTTTATGGATTAAAAGAAGCCAAGTTCCACTTGGAATAAACGCTCCACTTCGGGAATACGCTTCTTGTTAAGTACGAACAGAATCACATGGTCTTCACTTTCCACAACCACGTCTCCGTGGGCGATCAGCACCTGTTCATTACGCACAATGGCACCTATGGTGGTGCCTTCGGGCAACTCAATTTGATCCAAGCGACGGCCCACCACTTTTGAGGTGTTTTTATCCCCATGGGCAATGGCTTCGATGGCTTCGGCGGCACCACGACGCAAGCTATGTACGTTGGCAACATCTCCACGACGTACGTGAGTCAGCAGGCTGCCTATGGTGGTTTGGCTTGGGCTAATGGCTATATCGATACCTTGGCCTTGAACCAAGTCCACATATTGCGCCTTGTTAATCAGGGTCATCACTTTACGCGCCCCCAATTGCTTGGCCAGCATAGAAGACATGACGTTCACTTCATCGTCATTGGTGAGGGCACAGAATACGTCACAGCTTTCAATATTGGCTTCCAGCAGTAATTCTTTATCCGTGGCGCTGCCATTCATGATGATGGTTTTGCTTTTCACTTTTTCGCTTAAACGCTCACAGCGTTGACGGTTGTGATCGATCAGTTTTACGTTGTAGAAGGGCTCAAGCACCTGAGCTAATCGCGCACCGATATTACCGCCACCTGCAATAATCACGCGTTTGTAGGCTTGTTCACTGCGGCGCATTTCTGCCATCACGGTGCGAATGTCTTTGGTGGCGGCGATAAAGAACACCTCGTCGTCCACTTCGATCACGGTATTGGCTTCTGGCAATATGGCTTGGCCGCGACGATAAATGGCGGCGACTCGGGTATCCACACCACTTTTTAAATGCTCACGCAGATAGCGCAACTCTTGCCCAACCAATGGGCCGCCATAGTAAGCCTTAGCACCCACTAACTTGGCCTTATTGTTGGCAAAGTCCAGTACTTGTAGGGCTCCGGGGAATTCTAATAGGCGTTTAATGTAGTTAGTAACCACTTGCTCAGGGCTGATAAACACATCAATGGGAACCCCTTGGGTGCCAAATAAGTCCTGATATTGGGTGTATTCTTGGGCGCGAATGCGGCTGATCTTGGTAGGGGTTTTGAACAGAGAATGGGCCACTTGGCAGGCCACCATGTTCACTTCATCACTGTTGGTCACCGCCACTAACATGTCGGCATCATCACCACCGGCTTGGCTCAGCACATGGGGATAAGACGCTTTGCCCACCACCGTTCGAATATCCAAACGATTTTGCAGTTCTTTTAAGCGCGCACCGTCGGTATCCACAACGGTAATGTCATTGCCTTCTGTGGCAAGGTGTTCGGCGAGGGTGCCGCCTACTTGGCCTGCGCCCAGTATTATTATCTTCATGTTATAGGGCCTGCCTGCATTGCCAATATTGCGTTAAAAAAATGCGCGTCTTTGTCATTTATCAACCTATAAACTTCGCAGCCGAGCATTTGTTTGCCTTATCTTGGCTGCTTCGGCTACGCCCCTATATGGAACCTATTGTTGCCAATACTGCGTTGAAAAGAGACATTTAGTTCGTTACATAGGCCAGCTATGCGCCTCACCAAATCTCACTTTTCGCCTTGTCTTGCCTGCCTCGAATACGACTCTGGGGCACGCTTTTTTTTAACTGAACTTATTTTGATGGCTTAGCTTTTTGT
>JBFEWA010000204.1:0-6052 GCA_041546605.1 Bermanella sp. | reverse complement strand
GCACCACAGTGGGCGATATTGTTAAATACTGAGGTTGACCTTGTTTTTTGATCGTCCTGATAGTGGCGAAGGTGCAGTACTGGTCCACATTGATTTTCCTGAAGGTGACGACAGGGAAGATCCCCGCGAATTTGAAGAGTTTGTGCGAAGCGATGGACTTGCTCCATTGGCGCTGATAACCGGCACACGTAGTGCACCCGACTCTAAAACCTACATTGGTAAAGGTAAGCTAGAAGAGCTGCGCGAAGCAGTTGATTTCTGCGAAGCCGAGCTGGTTTTGTTTAACCATGCCTTATCTCCTAGTCAGCAGCGAAATTTAGAAACCGCACTGGAATGTCGTGTGGTGGATCGTACCGGTCTTATCCTAGATATTTTTGCCCAACGTGCTCGTACCCATGAGGGTAAGTTGCAGGTTGAGTTGGCGCAGCTGCAATATCAAGCCACTCGCTTAGTCCATGGTTGGTCACACTTAGACCGACAAAAAGGCGGTGTAGGTATGCGCGGTGCCGGTGAAACCCAGTCAGAAGCTGACCGTCGTTTACTTGGTGAGCGAGAAAAACTGATTCGTAAGCGCCTAAAGAAAGTGCAAAGCCAGCGTGATCAAGGTCGTCGTGCACGTAAGCGTTCGGCTACGCCAACGGTTTCATTGGTGGGTTACACCAATGCGGGCAAGTCCACATTATTTAATACCCTTACCAATGCTGAGGTTTATGCAGCGGATCAGTTGTTTGCTACCTTAGACCCTACTTTGCGTCGTTTACCTGTTCAAGGCTTGGGCGAAGTGGTATTAGTGGATACCGTAGGTTTTATTCGTCATCTGCCGCATAAATTGGTAGAGGCATTCAAAGCTACGTTGCAAGAAACCCAAGAAGCGGATTTATTGCTGCACGTGATCGATTGCGCCGACGATGATCGCGCTTTGAACATGGAGCAGGTTGAAATTGTATTGGATGAAATTGATTCGTTGGATCGACCAACCGTACAAGTTTTCAACAAAATTGATTTGATGCCAGGGCAAAAGCCGCGCATCGATCGCGATGAGACGGGCATGCCTTGGCGCGTATGGGTTAGCGCGAAACAGAATCAAGGGTTAGAGTTAATCAATCAAGTGGTGGGTGAACTTTTAACCGGAAATTTATTCGAACAAACCATTGAATTGGCACCAAAAGAGGGCCACTTA
The DNA here is from genome assembly GCA_041546605.1 of Bermanella sp. Taxonomy (GTDB): domain Bacteria; phylum Pseudomonadota; class Gammaproteobacteria; order Pseudomonadales; family Oceanobacteraceae; genus Bermanella. The sequence continues at coordinate 4,872 of JBFEWA010000204.1, read as the reverse complement.
AGGGCTATGCTCTATGAGAAAGGGGCCATTTTGAATGAAACCATTGATGAAAGTGGTCAGTTTGTCTTAGATGTTCGTATAGAAAAAGAAGATATGCTTAAAATGCTTTCACGTGCGGGTATTCCACAAGAACGGTTTATCCCAAAAGAGAAAGAGTTTTGGCAAGAATAAACTCTCGTTTGTCGCATGATAAAAAACAAACGGTTATGATTTGCAAAAATAAACAAACAAAATGGAGTGCTTATGGCTTGGAATGAGCCGGGTGGCGGCAATAACGATAAAGACCCGTGGGGCAATAACAATCGTGGTGGTAATCAAGGACCACCAGATTTGGATGAAGCTCTGAAGCAGCTTATGGATAAACTTAACGGTTTATTCGGGGGTAAAAAACCAACTGGAAATGGCGGCGGCAACAATGTTGCGGGCCCTGGCGCAGGTGGTTTCTTTGGTTTGCTGTTCCTTGTGGTGATTGTGATTTTAGGTTTTAAATCGGTTTACACCATAGACGAACAAGAACGTGGCGTAGTTTTAAGTGTGGGTAAATATGACCGCACCTTAGAGCCTGGTCTGCGTTTCGTTATTCCTTTCATCGAAGTGGTGACACCAGTTAACGTGACCAACGTGCGTAACGCTGAGTTAAAAGAGCTTATGCTGACACAAGATGAAAACGTGGTTGAAGTGGCCATGAACGTTCAGTACCGCGTAGTGGACCCTGTGTCGTTCTCTTTACGTGTGGAAGATCCTGAACAGTCATTGTTACACGCTGCGGAATCCGCATTACGCCATGAAGTGGGTAGCACAGATATGGACCCAATCTTAACCAGTGGTCGTAGTGTGTTAGCGGCAGACGTACGTGATCGTTTGCAAACTTATATGAGCAACTACCAAACCGGTATTGAAGTGGACAAAGTGAACATCAAAGATGCCACTGCACCACAACAAGTTAAAGCCGCGTTCGATGACGTACAAAGTGCGAAATTAGATAAAGAGCGTTATGTAAACGAAGCGGAAGCGTATGCCAATACCATCGTGCCTGAGGCCCGTGGTAAAGCACAGCGTATGCTCGAAGAAGCCAACGCTTATAAAGAACAGGTGATTGCACAAGCAGAAGGTGAAGCGGATCGTTTCGTGAAACTGCATGCAGAGTATCGCAAGGCGCCGAAAGTAACCCGTGAGCGTTTGTATCTAGACAGCATCAGTAAAGTGTATGGCAATGCCAGCAAAGTATTGGTGGATGTTGAAGGTGGTAACAACATGATGTATTTGCCACTGGATAAACTAATGGAAAATCATCGTGGTTCTCGTAGCACAGATGGTACAACTGGCGATGCGGATATCTCTGGCATTGCTGATCGTGTGGTTGAAGAGTTGCGTCAGCGTCAAGCCAATCGTGTTAGGGAGGGTCGATAATGAGTCCTAAGTCAATTGCGCTAAGTGTTGTCGCTGCTGTTGTTATTTTGATCATCAGCTCAAGCCTTTATATGGTGAATGAGACTGAACGTGCCATTAAGTTGCGTTTCGGTGAGATCATCGAAGACGATATTCAACCAGGTATTCACATCAAAGTACCTATGATTGATAACGTGAAGAAGTTCGATGCACGTATCCTTACTTTGGATGCCCGTCCTGAGCGTTTCTTGACCGCAGGTAAGAAATTCTTGATCGTGGATAGCTTTGTTAAGTGGCGTATCGAAAATGTACGTGACTTCTATAAAGCAACCTCTGGTGATCGTTGGAGAGCGGCTAGCTTGCTGGCTAACTTGGTGAACGATGGTATTCGTGCTGAATTTGCTAACCGTACCGTGCAAGAAGTGGTATCCGGTGAGCGTGATGAGCTTATGGTGCATCTAACTAAAGTGCTGAATGAGCAATCTGAAAGCCAATACGGTGTGAAGATTCTGGATACTCGCGTAAAAGGCATCGATCTTCCTGAAGATTTGATGAACAACGTTTATCGTCGTATGTCGGCGGAACGTGAACGTGAAGCCCGTGAATTGCGCTCCCAAGGTAAAGAACTGGCCGAAGGTATTCGTGCTGATGCGGATCGCCAAAAGACGGTTCTAGTAGCGAATGCGTATAAAGAGTCGGAAGTGACGCGCGGTGAAGGGGATGCGAAAGCGGCCAATATTTACTCAAAAGCGTTTAATCGTGACCCTGAGTTTTATGCCTTTACCCGTTCTTTGAAAGCCTATGAAGAAACCTTCAATGGCCAAGAAGATGTGCTATTGCTTAAGCCAGAGAGCGATTTCTTCAAGTACATGAAGAAATCCAGCGGCAAGTAATAGGTGAGATAGGAGATAAGAGACCTAAGATCAGCTCTTCTCCCACATTTAGAGCCTCAGTCTAGCGCTGGGGCTTTATTGTTATGGCTATGTGGTGAAGTCGTGATCATACGCTCCATCTATCGTCTCCCATCTTACATCCCATCCCAAAACCGTGTAGAATCCGCGAAACCGAGATCAGTCTCGGTTTTTTTATGTACAGGACGTACCGTATTACGCGAAATCAGGATGATGAGAGCGTAAAATGTTGTGACCCTTATGATAGACAGCTCTGTTTGGCAGCAATTTTTGATCGCGTTTAGTCTGGTCTTGGTATTGGAAGGTATTATTCCGTTTCTTTACCCCAGTCGCTGGCGTCGCTTGGTGGTTCAAATGGCCGCCATGGACGATAAAACCATGCGCATCATTGGCCTTGTGAGTATGCTCTGTGGTGTAGGGCTTTTAATGATTGTTACCTAGAGATAAAAGCGAGTTCAGTATGAATCAAGCCGATCGCTGGTTGTTACCCGACGGTATCGAAGAACTCTTGCCTCCCGAGGCAAAGCAGCTTGAAACCATGCGCCGTACCCTGCTCGACACCTTTGCTAATTGGGGTTATGAGCTGGTGGTTCCACCGCAACTAGAATTTCTTGAATCATTGCTAACCGGTGTTGGCAGTGATCTTAATCTGCAAACCTTCAAAGTGACGGACCAGCTTACAGGTCGTTTAATGGGGGTAAGTGCCGATATCACACCGCAAGTGGCGCGTATGGATGCCCATAGTTGGGCAAAAGACGGCATTAATCGTCTTAGCTATTGCGGTTCTGTATTACATACCCGTGCTAAATCTTTACTAAGCAGCCGTGCACCTATGTTGGTGGGGGCTGAATTGTTTGGTGAGTCTGGGCCGTGTGCCGATGTGGAGATTTTATCCCTATTGGTGGCCAGCATGCAGAGCGCGGGTCTAGAAAAAATTCACTTAGATATCGGCCATGTGGGCATCTATAAAGCCTTGGTGGCATCGGCCCAGCTTGATGCCGATGCAGAAGCCCGTATTTACGAAGCCTTGAATAACAAAGCGGTAACAGAATATCGCTTGTTGGTAGAGCAAAACGTGCAAGGGGCGCAGTTGCAACAGGCTTTCATTAGCTTGCTAGAATTGAATGGCTCCACGGACGTGATCGAGAAAGCCCGTGGCTTGAGTGCGGTGGCAGATGTAGACGCCTCTTTACAAAATTTGGCTGAAATTTGTTCTATTCTTCAAACACGCTTTGCAGGCGTGGAAATCTTTATCGACCTAGCTGAATTGCGTGGGTTTGATTATCACACAGGTATGGTGTTTGCGGCTTATGTGGCCGGACACGGTCAGGCGGTTGCCCAAGGCGGTCGTTATGATGATACCGGTGCGGTGTTTGGTCGTGCTCGCGCGGCCACTGGATTCAGTGCAGACATCAAGCAATGGGTTCGAATCGTCAATAACGAAGCATCAACAGAGGATGGCATTTTTGCACCGGTGGATGCGGACTGGTCTGTGGTGAGCGAACTTCGCGCACAAGGCAAACGAGTCATTAGTGGGTTGTCAGAGACTGACACCCCAGCAGCCTTTGGTTGCACTTCGGTACTGGTATTCAAAAATGACCAGTGGATTGTGGAAACTCTTTAAGCAAATTATTACAGAGCAAAACCAGTTATGGGCAAGAATGTCGTTGTACTAGGTACACAATGGGGTGATGAGGGTAAAGGTAAGATCGTTGACCTTCTCACTGAAAAAGCCACTGCGGTTGTACGTTTCCAAGGGGGCCACAACGCAGGTCACACCTTGGTGATTGACGGTGTTAAAACGGCACTGCATTTAATTCCTTCCGGTATTTTACGCGATGGTGTGAAGTGCATCATTGGTAACGGTGTGGTGTTAGCACCTGATGCGTTATTAAAAGAAGCGCGCGCATTAGAAGAGCGTGGCGTACCTGTGATGGAACGTTTACGTGTTTCCCACGCGTGCCCATTGATTCTGCCGTATCACGTGGCACTGGATCAGGCTCGTGAAGTGAAGCGTGGCAATGCCAAGATTGGAACCACTGGTCGTGGTATCGGCCCTGCGTACGAAGACAAAGTGGCTCGTCGCGGTTTGCGTGTTGGTGATATGTACCAGCCGGAATTTGCTGACAAGCTAAAAGAAGTGATGGAATTCCATAACTTCTCGTTGAAAAACTATTATGGCGTTGACGAAGTTAGCTACGAAGAAACCCTAGCAGCTTGCTTAGATTGGGCCGAGCAAATTAAAGACATCGTTGTGGATGCCGTGGATATGGTTCACACCATTCGCGAACAAGGTGGCGACATCATGTTCGAAGGCGCACAAGGTACGCTTTTGGATATCGATCACGGTACTTACCCGTTCGTAACCTCATCTAACACCACAGCGGGTGGTGTGGCGTGTGGTTCGGGTGTGGGTCCTTTGTACTTGGATCAAATCATGGGTATCACCAAGGCATACACCACGCGTGTAGGTTCTGGTCCGTTCCCAACCGAATTGTTTGATGAAGTGGGTGAGCACTTATCCACTGTGGGTCACGAAAAAGGCACCACTACCGGCCGTGCTCGTCGTTGT
>JBFEWA010000057.1:0-12289 GCA_041546605.1 Bermanella sp. | reverse complement strand
TACCATTACGGATATCGAATCACTCACTCTGCCCTTTGTTTCCTTTGAAGGGGAAAGTCAGACGTATGCTCTAGATCCAAGTCATACTATACCCTTAGCAATGCGTGGTTTGACCATGGATCGTCAGTTTAATAACCCGTATACCCGTAATAGTTTGGCCGCTTCAGAGGCGGCTATTGAGGCTCTTAGGGAAGAGCGCTTGTTGGCTAAGGCGGCCACTCGTTCTAAATATGCGGCTGCCTGGAATGCCTTTGAAAACCGAGACATACTTGAAGGTCGCATGAAAAATTTAGCGGATTTGTTACAGCATTTTCAATTGGATGAAAATGGTAATCGCGTTAAGGATGGGGCTGGAAATGATGTGGTTGTTCCTTCAAGTGCTCAAAAACTTGGTGTGACATACCCAAATACAAATTTTGCTCGCCAACTCGAAGCAGCGGTGACCCTGGCGATTCATAATCCTGAAACCTTATATATGGCTGTGGGTACGCCGGGTTTAGGTGGTTGGGATGATCACAATAATGGCATTGATCGTTATCCGAATCGAATGAACGATGTGATGGAGGCTATCAAAGCGGCCATGGCTCATATCAAAGCGGCTCAACAACAAGGGGTTAAAACCATTAAGGACATAGACCGTACCGACACAGGGAATATCATTATTAATGTGTTTGGTGACTTTGGCCGTTTGGTGAATTTGAATGGCTCAGGCGGTTGGGATCATGCCAATAATCAGAATCTATACACCTTTGGCGGTGCCAGTGTACGACCTCCTAAAGAAAAAGCCGCGCTAGGAAGTGTTGTGGGGACCACACATAGAGAGGGTCGCAGCAAGACCAATAACCAATATACGGTACCAGATAGCGATAGCCCTACGTGGGAGCCCATGTCGGTGGCCTCGTCAATCTATGCGTACTTTGGTGCAACTAATTCTCATATCTTAACGGCGGATGCTACGTACAATCCTGAAGGGGATGTGCGTTTCGAGGATCGATTACCTTAATATCGGCAAGCTACAAAAAAGCCCCTTTATGAGAGTCATAAAGGGGCTTTTTTTATTGTGGTGTGCTCAGTTAATCGAAGCCTTTGCCTAGGTCGATTGTCATAAACACGGTGCTGTCATCATCAATGACCGCATCTGTGTATTGGCGATAAATATACCCAAATCTCAAATCAATGGAGCCAGTGCTGCTGGTCTTGTACTGGTATTTACTGCCCAGAGTCGCGCTCAGCATTTCTCCCAGCCTTGGGTCAGATGACGCGAACTCAGGCAAGTTGTCCAAGACCCCATCTTCACTGAGTATGGTGCGCTGATAGAAGTTAGCCGCTTGCTGGTGATACACGCGCGCAAACGGGGCTAATAGGTGTTTAGCATTCATATTAAAGCTGTAACTGCCCTCAAAGGTATGGGAGTTCACATCCCAGCTGTCCGTGTGATAGCGATAACTGGCCGCAATATGATGCCCTGACTTGGGCAGCTCGTGCACGATCTTGCTGTACAGAATATATCGCTCGCGCTCTTCTGGGCGGCTTTCATATAGGGTAATGAATTCGGCGTCGTCACTGTCGGCAACGCTGATCATCTTATAAGGATCTGTGTGGTAGCCCAATGAACGACTGTAGCTGAAATTCACCATAGCGGCGGTACGGCGGTTGATCACCTTGGTCATACCCAGTAGAGCGTCATAGGTATTCTTGCTGCCGGCCCCATAAAATAGATTATCCCCAGTAGGTGACAAGGGTGCTGGTGTCTGTTCATTGCTGCGACTGACTTTATCCACAGATCCACCAATGGCCCCAGTGAAGGTGTAGGCCTTGTCTTGGGTGTCGCGCTCTAGACTGAGTCCACCGCCAACGGCGGTATAATCACCTTCTACCGATACATACGCGCTGACTTTGCTGCGCAATAAGCGCTGCCACTCGTGTCCCCAGCTGGTATCAATGGCTAAACGGGTGTCGTCAAAGGGGGCTGTGCCGCCGGAACCGCCAGAGCTAAAGCCGCCGCCGCCGGATACGCCGGAAACCGTCACGTAATCTGTATCTGGGAGGGCGCCGGTTGGCGTGGAGCCGGTGAGAGTGTCGAATACTAAGCCAAGTTTAATGGTGTCTTTATCACTGAGGTTGCCATTGATCTGCGCCATATAGGTATCCACAGTGATCTTATCCGGCTCACTGTAGCGCAAGTAACCCACATCTATATTCCAACTATTATATAGGCCGCTTTCATCTGGATTGCTGGCGGCTTGGGTGGCGTTGTGCCCCAATAAAGCACCGGCTGCTAGGGCCAGTTGTTGTGTGAGTTTCTTAGTTACAGCCACAGCCACCGCCTCCTACGCTCTTGCCTCCGGTGGAGCCTTCCTTAGAGAAATAGATGTGTTCATCCACATAGCCATCAATCGGGTCACCCTGTAAGGACATCTGCTTCTTAGCCAGAATGCCTTTCTGCCAAGGTTTTACCGGTTCTTGTGTAAACATGGGGTCTAGGGTGCTGCAGCCCGCAAGACTGCCCAAAAGAAGCAAAATGGGTATACGAATGTGCATAATGGTCACCTAAAAATTCGGTCTGACTATAACAGCAGGTAAATCCGCAAAACATAGACCAGATAGCAAAACAGTGGATCTTTCCATTCTGAGTATAAAAAGACAGCAGGGAAAGGATGGCTTTTGGCACAAAAGCACTATGAGGCTGAGTGCCCACACTTCTAATAGTGGTTGTTTTATGTACGATGCATCGCGTTACTGTATATATCGCAGCCAGTAGTTAACCGGCCTAAAATATGAAAAATTGATCATTTTGCACTCAAATGGCCTCTGTGCCCGTGTTTGGCTGCCCTGTTGTTGGGCCTGTTTAAATAATCGACACACCGCTTTGCAGGCCGCGAAATATCTAGGGTTTCAAGGCTGGTTATTTCTTGACAGGTTGACTGGGCACGATTACAATTCGCGTCCCTTTAAATAGGGGTTAGCGGATTTTTGTCTTAATTTCGGAGTCTTGGTAAATGCAAAACCAGAAGATTCGTATTCGGCTGAAGGCTTTTGACCATCGCCTGATCGACCAGTCTACGCAGGAAATCGTGGAAACGGCTAAGCGTACTGGCGCGCAGGTTCGTGGACCTATCCCGCTGCCCACACGTAAAGAGCGTTTAACTGTATTGATTTCACCGCACGTTAATAAAGACGCGCGCGATCAATACGAGATTCGTACACACAAGCGCATGCTCGACATTGTTGAGCCTACGGAGAAAACTGTAGACGCGCTAATGAAGTTGGATCTTGCTGCGGGTGTTGAAGTTCAAATTAGCCTAGGTTAATTCGAAATAAACTTTAATAAACGAGCTAGATCTTTTTTCTAGTGTAACGCTTTTTTGGGCGGCCATAGTGGGTATTCAGCCCCGTACACAAGAGGTATTAAAATGGCACTTGGATTAGTAGGTAAAAAGGCGGGTATGACCCGTGTATTTACTGAAGACGGCGCATCTGTACCAGTTACTGTAATCGAAGTTACACCTAACCGTGTATCTCAGGTTAAAACCACAGAAACTGACGGCTATAACGCTGTGCAAGTTACTGCAGGTAGCAAGAAGGCATCTCGCGTGTCTAAAGCTGCAGCAGGTCACTTTGCAAAAGCAAATGTAGTGGCAGGTGATGCTCTATTAGAATTCCGTACTGATGAAGTAGCGGAATTGAATGTTGGTGACGAATTAACAGTTGCACGCTTCGAAGCGGGTCAAATTGTTGATGTTACTGGCACATCAAAAGGTAAAGGTTTCCAAGGTGGTATCAAGCGCTGGAATTTCTCCATGCAAGATGCGACTCACGGTAACTCTCTTTCTCACCGTGCACCTGGTTCTATCGGCCAATGTCAAACACCTGGTCGTGTTTGGAAAGGCAAGAAGATGGCAGGCCACATGGGCGCTGAGCGCGTAACAACTCAAAATCTTGAGATTGTTCGTGTTGACGCGGAAAGCAACTTAATTCTGGTTAAAGGTGCACTTCCAGGTGCAACTGGTGGTCAATTGATCATTAAACCAGCTGTTAAGGCACGCGGATAAGGGGAGTAACAATGGATATCAATGTTCAAGGTGGTTCCACTGTTACAGTTTCTGATGTGGCTTTTGCTCGTGATTACAACGAGTCACTAGTTCATCAGTTGGTAACAGCGTACCTAGCCGGCGCACGTCAAGGTTCTAAAGCACAAAAGAGCCGTTCTGATGTAAGTGGTGGCGGTGCTAAGCCATGGCGTCAAAAAGGTACTGGCCGTGCTCGTGCTGGTACTTCTCGTAGTCCAATCTGGCGTTCAGGTGGCGTAACGTTCGCTGCACGTCCACGTGACTACGATCAAAAACTAAACAAAAAGATGTATCGCGCAGCGATGCAAGCTATTTGGTCTGAGCTTGTTCGTCAGGATCGTTTAGTAGTTGTAGACAGCTTCGAAGTAGCTGACCACAAAACTAAAGGTTTCACGGCTAAGCTAGCTGGTTTGGATCTAAGCAATGTTCTTATCGTTGATCAAGAGATCGACAAGAACTTGTACCTAGCTTCTCGTAACGTTCCACACGTTGCTGTAGCAGAAGCGGAAGGTGTTGATCCTGTTAGCCTGGTTTCTTTCGAGAAGGTGCTTGTAACTGTATCTGCACTTAAGAAAGTAGAGGAGATGTTAGGATGAACCAAGAGCGTATCTACAAAGTTCTACTTGGACCTCACATTTCTGAGAAAGCAACAGTAGTCGCTGACAAAGACGGTCAATTCGTTTTTCGTGTAGCACCTGATGCAACCAAGCCAGAAATCAAAGCGGCTGTTGAGCAATTGTTCGAAGTGAAAGTTCGTAACGTACAAGTGCTTAACATTAAAGGTAAAACCAAGCGTACAGCGCGTGGCATGGGTAAACGTAACGACGTGCGTAAAGCATATGTTCGTCTTGCCGATGGCCATGACATTGACTTCGCTGACGTCGAGTAATAGGAGTAGTTAAGATGGCATTAGTAAAAACCAAGCCAACTTCTGCTGGACGCCGTCACGTTGTTAAGGTTGTTAACGCAGATCTTTACAAAGGTCGTCCGCACTCTGCATTAGTAGAGAAGCAAGGTAAGTCTGGTGGTCGTAACAACAACGGCCGTATTACGACTCGTCACATTGGTGGTGGTCATAAGCAGCTTTACCGTATCGTTGACTTCAAGCGTAACAAAGATGGTATCCCAGCCAAAGTTGAGCGTCTGGAATATGATCCAAACCGTTCTGCGAATATCGCACTGGTTTGTTATGCCGATGGTGAACGTCGTTATATTTTGGCCCCTAAAGGCCTACAAGCAGGTGATCAGATCATTTCTGGTGAAACTGCGCCTATCAAAGTAGGTAGCACTATGGCAGTGCGTAACATGCCTCTTGGTAGCGTAATTCACAATGTTGAATTGAAACCAGGTAAAGGCGGCCAAATGGCTCGTTCTGCTGGTACTTCAGCTCAGTTGATCGCCAAAGAAGGTGCATACGTTACTCTGCGTCTACGCTCTGGTGAGATGCGTAAGATTCTTGCTGATTGTCGCGCTACTTTAGGCGAAGTGAGCAACTCTGAGCACAGCCTACGTCAATTAGGTAAAGCCGGTGCTAAACGCTGGCGTGGTGTTCGCCCAACTGTCCGTGGTGTAGCGATGAACCCGGTTGATCACCCACATGGTGGTGGTGAAGGTCGTACCTCTGGTGGCCGTCATCCTGTAACACCTTGGGGCGTTCCAACTAAGGGTTATAAAACTCGTAAGAATAAGCGTACCGATAACATGATCGTACGTCGTCGTTCTAAATAACGGATAGGGTGAATTAGATGCCACGTTCATTGAAAAAAGGTCCTTTCGTTGATCATCACCTGATGGCCAAAGTTGAGACCGCTCTAGAAAAAGGTGATCGCAAGCCAATTAAAACTTGGTCTCGTCGTTCAACTATTTTCCCTGAGTTTGTTGGTTTGACCATCGCTGTACACAATGGCCGTCAACACGTGCCTGTGCTAGTTAGCGAAGAAATGGTAGGTCACAAGTTAGGCGAATTCGCCGCGACTCGTACCTATAAAGGTCATGTTGCAGATAAAAAGGCCAAGAGGTAATTGAGATGGAAACAGTCGCTAAATTAAAAAGCGCTCGTCTTTCTGCTCAGAAGGCCCGTTTGGTCGCCGATCAAATTCGCGGTAAATCTGTAGCAGACGCTTTAAACATTTTGTCTTTCAGCCCTAAAAAGGGTGCAGAGCTAATCAAGAAAGTTCTTGAGTCTGCAATTGCCAATGCTGAGCACAACGATGGTGCTGACGTTGACGAACTGAAAGTTTCAACAATCTTTGTTGACGAAGCTATGACTATGAAACGCATTCGCCCTCGTGCGAAAGGACGCGCTGATCGCATCCTAAAGCGTACTTGTCATATCACCGTTAAGGTAGCAGAGGTCTAAGGTCATGGGTCAGAAAGTACATCCAACAGGTATACGCCTGGGCATTACCAAAGATCACAACTCTGTTTGGTATGCAGGCAAAGATAAATACGCAGATCAGTTACTAACTGACATCCAAGTACGTTCTACTATTGAGAAACGTCTTGAGAAAGCATCAGTAAGTAAAGTGGTAATTGAGCGTCCAGCTCAAACTGCGAAAATCACCATTCACACTGCCCGTCCAGGTATCGTGATTGGTAAAAAAGGTGAAGACGTTGATAAGTTACGTCAAGACGTAACTGCAATGATGGGCGTGCCCGTTCACCTAAACATCGAAGAAATTCGCAAGCCGGATCTAGATGCGAAATTAGTTGGCCAATCTGTGGCTAGCCAATTAGAGCGTCGTGTAATGTTCCGTCGTGCCATGAAACGTGCTGTACAAAATGCAATGCGTGGTGGTGCTGAAGGTATCAAGATCCAGGTAAGTGGTCGTTTGGGCGGTGCTGAGATCGCACGTTCTGAGTGGTATCGTGAAGGTCGTGTACCTCTACATACTCTACGTGCTGACATCGATTACGCTACTTATGAAGCTCACACAACTTATGGTGTTATCGGCATCAAAGTTTGGATCTTCAAAGGCGAAATCCTAGGCGGTATCGATGAAGTACGTGCCCGCGCTAAAAGTGGCGGTGCTAAAAAGCAACGCCAAGCGAAGTAAGGGGAGCGTAGACGATGTTACAACCTAAACGCACAAAATTCCGTAAGCAGATGAAAGGCCGCAACCGCGGTCTAGCGAAAGGATCTAAAGTTAGCTTTGGCGAGTTCGGCCTTAAAGCTACAGGTCGTGGTCGCATCACTGCTCGTCAAATCGAAGCGGCGCGTCGTGCGATGAACCGTAAGATTAAACGTGGTGGTAAAATCTGGATTCGTATCTTCCCAGACAAGCCGATTACCAGCAAACCTCTTGAGGTTCGTCAAGGTAAAGGTAAGGGTAACGTTGAATACTGGGTATGCCAGATTCAACCAGGTCGTGTCCTATATGAGATGGAAGGTGTTAGTGAAGAGCTAGCGCGTGAAGCATTCACACTTGCTGCAGCCAAACTACCCGTTTCAACTACATTTGTTACGCGGACGGTGATGTGATGAAAGCACAAGATTTACGTGAAAAATCGGTTGATGAGCTGAATGTTGAGCTCAAAGGCCTGCTAGCGGACCAATTTAAGTACCGCATGCAAAAGGCGACTGGCCAACTAGGTCAAACCCATTTGCTAAAAGAAGTGCGTCGCGACATCGCGCGCGTTAAAACCATCATCAACCAGAAAGCGGGTGAATGATTATGGCTGAAGCGATTGTACGTACACTTCAAGGTAAGGTCGTTAGCGACAAGATGGACAAAACCATTACTGTATTGATTGAGCGTCGCGTTAAGCACCCAATCTACGGTAAGTTTGTTAAACGCTCCACTAAGCTGCACGCGCATGACGAAAAGAACGAATGCCAAATTGGCGATACCGTTTCTGTTCGCGAATGTCGTCCACTATCAAAGTCTAAAACTTGGACTTTAGTTAGTGTCGACGAACGTGCAACCAAGGTGTAGGCCCAGAGAAGATAATTGGAGCTATAGACCATGATTCAGACACAAACAATGCTAGACGTTGCTGATAACAGCGGCGCAAAGCGCGTAATGTGTATTAAAGTACTGGGCGGATCTCATCGTCGTTACGCGCGTGTGGGCGATCTTATTAAAGTTACCGTTAAAGAAGCGATTCCTCGCGGTAAAGTTAAGAAAGGTCAAGTGTTAGATGCTGTTGTTGTTCGCACTAAAGCGGGCGTGCGTCGTCAAGACGGTTCTTTGATCCGTTTCGATGGTAACGCTGCTGTGTTGTTGAACGCCAGCCAAGCACCAATCGGTACTCGTATATTCGGACCTGTGACTCGTGAACTTCGTACTGAAAAGTACATGAAGATCGTTTCACTGGCTCCTGAAGTACTGTAGGAGGCGTGTTATGAAAAAGATTCGTCGTGAAGATGAAGTTATTGTAATCGCCGGTAAAGACAAGGGTAAGCGCGGTAAAGTAAACCGTGTTTTATCTGACGGTCGTTTGATCGTTGCCGGTGTTAACATGATTAAGAAACACCAAAAGCCAAATCCATACTTGGGTCAACCAGGTGGCATCGTTGAAAAAGAAGCCGGTATTCAAGCTTCTAACGTAGCCATCTTTAACCCGAAGTCTGGCAAAGCAGATCGTGTTGGTTTCTCAGTGCTTGAAGACGGCAAAAAAGTCCGTATCTTCAAGTCTACTGGCGAACAAGTTGACGCATAAGGGTGCCACAATGTCTCGTTTAAAAGATTTATACAAAAGCGAAGTGGTAGCCAAGCTGCAAGAAGAATTTGGCTACAAAAATATCATGGAAGTGCCAAAAGTAACCAAAATCACCCTAAACATGGGTGTTGGTGAAGGCATCGGTGATAAGAAACAAGTTGACGCTGCTGTAGCGGACTTAGAACAACTATCTGGTCAAAAAGTAGTTGTAACTAAGGCACGTAAATCAGTAGCCGGCTTTAAAGTTCGTGAAGGCTGGCCAATCGGCTGTAAAGTGACTCTACGTGCAGACCGCATGTGGGAGTTCATGGATCGCTTGGTTGACATCGCCCTTCCGCGTGTACGTGACTTCCGTGGCTTGAACGGTAAATCGTTCGATGGCCGTGGTAACTACAGCATGGGTGTTAAAGAGCAGATCATTTTCCCTGAAATCGAATACGATAAAGTGGATAAAGTTCGTGGTCTTGACATCACTGTGACCACTACTGCGCGTACCAACGAAGAAGGCCGTGCTCTACTTCGTGCACTGAACTTCCCGTTCCGTAACTAAGGAGTAGGACTATGGCTAAGATTTCGATGAAACAGCGCGAGCTGAAGCGCGAAAAACTAGTGGCTAAATACGCTGAAAAGCGTGAAGCGTTAGTAGCAATTATCAAAAACCCTGCGTCTTCTGAAGAAGACGTATGGAATGCGCAAATGGCGCTACAGAAATTGCCACGTGACTCTTCAAAGAGCCGCTTACAAAACCGTTGTCAAATGACGGGCCGCCCACACGGCGTGTACCGTAAGTTCAAGCTTTCTCGCATCATGATTCGCGAGCAAGGTATGATGGGCAACATCCCAGGTCTTAAAAAGGCCAGTTGGTAAGCATTTCCCGCGTGACTTCGGTCGCGCGGGTCGCTGCACAACAGAGAGGTTAAAGCATGAGTATGCAAGATACTTTGGCGGATATGTTCACTCGTATTCGCAATGCGCAGGGCGCTGGTAAAGCCACTGTTGCTATGCCTTCTTCAAAAGTGAAGGCGTCTGTAGCTGAAGTTTTAAAGAACGAAGGTTACATTGCTAACTATGCGGTTGACGGTGACGTTAAACCGACATTAAACATCGACCTTAAGTATTACGAAGGTAAGCCTGTAATTGAGCGCATCGAACGCGTTTCTCGCCCAGGTCTTCGTACTTATAAGGCGACAACTGAGCTACCTAAAGTAGAAGCGGGCCTAGGCATCGCAATCATCTCTACTTCTAAAGGTATCATGACCGATCGTGCGGCTCGTGCTGCTGGTATCGGTGGTGAAGTGATCTGTACGGTATTCTAAGGGGAGTTTGAGATGTCTCGAGTAGCAAAAGCTCCTGTTACCTTACCAGCTGGCGTAGAAGTTAAAGTTTCTGACGCACAGATCACTGTGAAGGGTAAGCAAGGATCATTAGATTTAGATCTGCATTCTTCTGTTGTTGTTAAACAAGAAGAAAATGTACTGACTTTCGCTCCTAAAGATGGTGCGAAAAAATCAAACGCATTAGCAGGTACTTTCCGTGCACTAGTAAGCAACATGGTTACTGGTGTGAGTCAGGGTTTCGAAAAGAAACTAATTTTGCAAGGTGTTGGTTACCGTGCAAAAGCGACGGGTTCAACTTTGAACTTAACGCTAGGTTTTTCTCACCCTGTTGATTATGAGCTTCCAGAAGGCGTAACTGCTGAAACTCCTAGCCAGACCGAGATTGTTATCAAAGGTGTGGATAAACAAAAAGTAGGTCAAGTTGCAGCGGAAATTCGCGGTTACCGTCCACCAGAGCCTTATAAAGGTAAAGGTGTGCGTTATGCTGACGAAAATGTTCGTCGTAAAGAAGCCAAGAAGAAATAGGGTTTAGATCATGAACGAGAAGAAAACAGCGCGTATTCGTCGTGCTCGCCGTTCTCGCATCAAGATGCGTGAACTAGGTGCGACCCGTCTGTGTGTAAACCGTACTCCACGTCATATTTACGCCCAGATCATTTCGTCCGATGGTGCTCAAGTTTTAGCAACCGCTTCTACTGTAGAGAAAGATCTACGTGAAGGTAAAACCGGTAATGCTGAAGCCGCAGCAAAAGTAGGCCAGCTAATCGCTGAGCGTGCCATTGCTAAAGGCATCAAAAAAGTAGCTTTTGATCGCTCTGGTTTTAAATACCACGGTCGTCTAAAAGCTTTAGCTGATGCGGCCCGCGAAGGCGGCTTGGAATTCTAAGGGGCGGAACATGGCAAATGAACGTGTAGAACGCAACGGTGAAGGTGAACTACAAGAAAAGTTAGTTCAAGTTAACCGAGTTGCAAAAGTAGTTAAAGGTGGCCGTATCTTCGGTTTCACTGCGTTAACCGTAGTGGGCGATGGTAAAGGCAAAGTAGGTTTCGGTCGTGGTAAAGCACGTGAAGTTCCAACTGCTATTCAAAAAGCAATGGAACAAGCTAAGCGTAACATGATCACTGTACAGCTTGATGGCGACACATTGCAGTACCCAGTAAAAGCCCGTCACGGTGCTTCTAAGGTGTACATGCAGCCTGCATCTCAAGGTACTGGTATCATCGCCGGTGGTGCGATGCGTGCGGTTCTTGAAATCGTAGGTGTACATAACGTGTTAGCGAAGTGCTACGGCTCTACCAATCCGGTAAACGTAGTACGTGCTACTGTGAATGGTCTTCGTGAAATGCGCAGTCCTGAACAGGTAGCTGCCAAGCGCGGTAAATCTGTAGAAGAAATTCTGGGGTAATCCGACATGGCAAAAGTTAAAGTAACACAAACTCGTAGTACTATTGGCAAGCTTCCTAAGCACATCGCAACCATGAAGGGTTTAGGACTTCGCCGTATCGGTCACACAGTAGAGCTTGAAGACACGCCAGCGGTTCGCGGCATGATCAACAAGGTTTACTACATGGTGAAAGTGGAGGCAGAGTAATATGAAACTTAATGCTCTTAGCCCAGCACCTGGTTCTCGTCCTTCTGGCAAGCGTGTTGGCCGTGGTATCGGTAGCGGCTTGGGTAAAACAGGTGGTCGTGGCCATAAAGGTCAAAAATCTCGTTCTGGCGGCCGCGTGAAGCCAGGTTTCGAGGGTGGTCAGATGCCTTTACAGCGTCGTCTACCAAAATTTGGTTTTACTTCACGTCAAGCACAGTATGTTGCTGAAATTCGTCTAAACGAATTAGCCGCTGCTGGTGTGGACGTAGTTGACCTAGACGCATTGAAAAAAGCCGATATCATCGGTGACAAAATCAAGCGTGCGCGCGTGATTCTATCTGGCGAAATCAATAAAGCTGTAACCGTTAAAGGTCTTAAAGTGACCAAAGGCGCGAAAGCTGCAATTGAAGCCGCTGGCGGTAAAATCGAAGAATAAGGACCATTTTAGATGGCTAAGCAAGGCTCACTACCAACAGGTATGGCACCCGCAGGACTAGGCGAACTTTGGTCTCGTATCAAATTCGTTATCCTAGCGATTGTCGTATACCGTATCGGTGCACATATTCCGGTACCTGGTATCAACCCTGATCGTCTAGCGGCGTTGTTCGAACAGAACCAAGGCACCATT
>JBFEWA010000426.1:0-2516 GCA_041546605.1 Bermanella sp. | reverse complement strand
TGGTGCCATCTCTGTACACGGTGTGGTAGGTCTATTCGGTCTATTGGTTGTGCCATTCACTAACTCTGGTACTACCATTGGTGGTCAGTTAATGGGTGCCGTAACTATCTTTGTTTGGGTATTCGTAGCCAGCTTCATTGTATGGGG
The DNA here is from genome assembly GCA_041546605.1 of Bermanella sp. Classification (GTDB taxonomy): domain Bacteria; phylum Pseudomonadota; class Gammaproteobacteria; order Pseudomonadales; family Oceanobacteraceae; genus Bermanella. The sequence goes on along the minus strand of JBFEWA010000426.1, from coordinate 2,369 downwards.
CATCATCAAAGCAGTGATGGGTGTACGTGTAACTGAAGAAGAAGAGTACGAAGGTGTTGACCTTGCCGAGTGTGGCATGGAAGCATACCCAGAGTTCACTTCTAAGTAATTTATTAGTCAGCTAGCTGATTAATATGAGAGAGCCCTGATACGCAAGTATCGGGGCTTTTTTGTTTGTGTGACTTGGGAGGCGGAATGGAGCCCTTCGACACGCCGGTCCCTTATGTCCAGCGCCCAGGAACCTTTTTCATTTGCGCTTATCCAATCCCCAACATTCCATGCCCTGCTAACTCTTGCTATAGTGCGCGGCAACTACTTTTTCTAAGAATCATGCTCGATGTCTAAATATTTATTGTTGTTATCTGCCTTGGTTATGGCAGCCCCTTCTTTCGCTGAATTTACCACTAATATGGGAGCGGCCACGAAATACATGTTTCGTGGTGTTAAACAAAGTGACGCGGATATTGTGATTAACGCGGGTGCCGACTATGTGGGGCCGTTTGGCTTTTATGCGGGAGCCTGGGCCTATACCGGCAGCATCGAAGACTTTGATACCTCAGAAGCCAACGCCTATGGTGGCTTTGCTTATAGTTTGGGCAATATGGCCTTAGGTTTGGGTGTCATTGGCTATGAGCGCGGTGGCGATAAGCTCGATAACACAGAGTACAACGTGAATCTTGCGTGGAATGCATACCGCTTGAGTGCGTATCAGGATGCTGACGAAACTTACGTATACAAAGAGTTGGCCGCCAATTATGAAATCTGGGATGAAGCCGGTATTGCTTTAACAGCGGGCTTGTTAACCCCAGAGGACACTCGTGAGCTTTGGGATTATTCCATCTCAGTGGTGATGGCCATGCCGGATAGTGTGGATTTTGAAGTGATACTGACTAATCAGCAGCAAAAGGGTTACTCCTTGGTGTTTGGTCTTTCGCAGCAGTTTGATTGGTAATCACCTTAGGTGATGATATTAAAAAAGCCAGTTGAGCGATCACTGGCTTTTTTTGTGCCTGTAAAATATGCCCCATGCGCAGATGAGCTATGTTTAAACTAAAGTAAGCAGCGTGTTGTTGGCTGAGAATAAGAAAATGGCAAAGAGAGAGAATATTTTCTTGAAGCTAGAGGTAGGTTGAATACAATGCGCCGCCATCATGGCAAGGCTATGATCAGGAGGCAAAGCTAGATTGGCAACCCAATCTAGCTCTGTCACCTAATGCGGGGGATGATTACCTTACTCAATTTTTTCGTTTCAGAAAAGGTAGTTTGCTGCAAATAAGGGCAAAAAAATTCAAAGTGTTAACTTTTAGTGCAATTTCGCACCAAAATCAGGTGGAAAACGACATGCAAATGGACGCTCAACAAGCTCGTGATGTTTATAACATCGAACATTGGAGTGAAGGCTTTTTCGATGTAAACCCTGAAGGGGACGTGTCGGTGTGCCCGTTTGAGAATGTGTCTGTGAGTTTGAAGGACTTAGCAGAGCAGGCCGCGCAACAAGGTTTAGCGTTACCTGTGTTGATGCGTTTTCCTGCCATTTTGCATGATCGTGTACGGGCCATTAATGAGGCATTCACCCAAGCCAGTGAGCGCCATGATTATCAAGGGGCGTACACCAGTGTCTACCCCATTAAGGTAAACCAGCAGCGTCGTGTGGTAGAAGAGTTGATTAATGGTCAACGCCAGCATGGGCAAAGCATTGGCTTAGAAGCCGGTAGTAAGCCTGAGTTAATGGCGGTATTGGCCATGGCCGGTCAAGGCAATGCCACCATAGTGTGTAATGGCTATAAGGATCGCCATTACATTCGCTTAGCGTTATTGGGCGAGAAGCTGGGACACCGCGTGTACTTGGTGGTGGAAAAGCTATCCGAAATGGATTTGATTCTTGCTGAAGCCAAAGCCCTTGGGGTGACACCGCGTTTAGGGGTGCGCGCGCGTTTGGCATCTGTGGGTAAAGGCAATTGGGAAAACACCGGCGGTGAGAAATCTAAGTTTGGTTTATCGACCCACCAGATTTTGCAGGTGTTTGAAGAACTCAAAGCCCAGGGGCAATTGGACAGCTTGCAGCTTCTGCACTTTCACCTAGGCAGCCAAATCGCCAACATTCGTGATATTCGTTCAGGCCTAAAAGAGTGTGGCCGTATTTTCACAGAGCTGTCTGTATTAGGTGCCAAAATCCAAGTGGTGGATGTGGGCGGCGGCTTGGGTGTGGACTATGAAGGCACACGCTCACGCAGTTTCTGCTCCATGAACTACAACATGGCGGAATACGCCAATAACGTGGTGTACACATTTAAAGAAGCGGCCAGTCAGGCCGACCTTGATCATCCGGATATCATCACCGAATCTGGTCGCGCCCTAACCGCTCACCA
>JBFEWA010000112.1:0-8578 GCA_041546605.1 Bermanella sp. | reverse complement strand
TTCAAATCCCAAATGATCGATGAGATCCTCTAATAAGGCTTTTAAGGTGATCCCATGCAATGGGTTATTGGGCTGTGTACTCATGGATGAATCTCAACAAAAAAACCATTCTAGCATATCCCATTTCCCCAAAGGCCCCATGGGTCTTATATCAATTTATTCCAAGCTGACAAATCAACCATCTTTTTTCAGTAAAAACCGTTAGAATACGGCTTTCCCGTATGATTTGAGCTCTTTGTGACTAACAACTACATTCTCCGCCGCCTGCGCTATACCTTTAATTACCAAGACCAAAAAATGATAAGCATCTGCGCCCATGTTGGCTTAGAGGTTTCCCTCGAGCAAATGCAGGGCTGGTTGAAAAAGGATGACGATCCGGCATATCTTCGCTGTAGCGACCATGAAATGGCGCAATTTTTAAATGGCTTCATCATTGAAAAGCGCGGTAAAAAAGACGATCAAATCCCTAAAGCGGAATACCAGATTAATAACAACATCTTGCTGCGAAAACTTAAAATCGCCCTGAATTTAATCGATCAAGATATTCTAGATTTGTTGGCCTTGGCTGATTTTGAATTGGGCAAAGCGGAATTAACCGCCTTTTTTAGAAAACCCGATCACCGCCACTATCGCGAATGCCAAGATCAAATCTTGCGTAACTTGTTACAGGGCTTACAAATTCAGCAGACGAATCAGTCCACGGCTCGCCCGCAATCTCAATATCAAGCACTAAAAAGCACCAGTGAGAATCGCAAGGAGCAACAAAAGAAAAACAAAGGGGCATCCAAGAATTCCAAACCGTTTACACCAAAGAGTAAGGGCGAAAAAGTTGTTTATCAGAACCCGAATTTCAAAGGTAAAAAAGAAGGCGAGAGCACATCTCGGATGAAACTGTCACTTAAAAAAGACACTCAAGACAAGCCTACTCAGGATCAGCCTGCCAATGTCGAGCCGGCCTCCACAAATAATGACTTTATTTGGAAAGGCAGCAAAGATTAGCGTTTCATGGGTGAAAGAATTACTTTAAACCCAAAGTAAGCGCAGTGCGATCGCCCACATGATCACTGCAATCATAACCTCAAATACTTTCCAAGCTAATGGGCGCTCAAATACTGGAGCCAGCAGTCGAGCGCCATAAGCCAATGAAGCAAAGAACACAAACGAAGCCGTGATACCGCCTAGCGCAAATTCTAATTGCTCATTAGGATATTGCGTAGAAATCGCCCCCAATAAAAATACCGTATCCAAATACACATGGGGGTTTAACCAAGTTAATGCTAAGCAGGTTAAAGCAATGGTCTTGGCAGAGGTTTCCACCTGCCCGTCTGCATGCAAACTGTCATTACTGCCCAGTGCCTGCCACAAACTTTTTGCACCATACACCACGAGAAAAGCCGCCCCGCCATAACGGGCCACAGGCTCTAGCCAAGGCAATGATTGAATAATAGTGGCAAACCCAGACACACCTGCGGCAATGAGAAGCGCATCAGACAGGGCGCAAATAATAAACACCAAGAACACATGTTGCTGCTTTAGGCCTTGGCGTAATACAAAAGCATTTTGCGCACCGATGGCCAAAATCAAACTGATGCCTAACGAAAATCCCGCAATATACCCTTGCATCTCTTTCCCTCAAAAAGCCAAATTATAAAAGATTCCTTTTAGAACTGGGGTTTAATTTTGTATGATGAAGGCCAATTTGTTGTGAAAAGACCCTCATGATATCAAAACTACCTAAATGGGTTGAATACGGAGCCTTTACACTTGCCCTATTAGCTGGGTGCATTAATGTCATTGGCTTATTAGGATTTCAGCACCAAGCTATCTCTCATGTTTCCGGCACTGCCACTCAATTAGGAACTGAGATCCTGTCTTTTTCATCTCATTCTTTGCATTTATTGGCTATCTTAATCAGTTTTCTAATTGGCTCCATGATCTGTGGTTTTTTATTAACGAGCTCCTCACTTAAACTGGGGCGACATTACGATTCGTTACTCATGATTGAAGCCGCCTTATTAGTCGCCGCGGTTTATTTTTTACAGCAACACCTTTCTGCCGGGCATTATTTTGCATCTGCGGCCTGCGGTCTACAAAATGCCCTTGCCACGAAATACAGCGGCGCGGTTGTGCGCACCACCCATTTAACCGGTATTTTTACCGACTTGGGTATTATGTTTGGAGCCGCCTTACGTAAAGAAGCATTCGATGTACGCAAGTTTGTTTTATTTATGCTGATTATTTTAGGATTTATTTTAGGGGGAGCGTTTGGTGCATACGTATACCCATCTTTGCAAGTTAACGCACTGTATATACCTGCCGCCATGTGCGTGGCACTTGCACTGGCCTATCGAATTTATTGGCAACAATCACGAACATAACAAGGAAGCATTTCGTGAACATCACTTATAAAAGTAATCACGTCATTAGCGTTGAACAATTTATGTCACTATTGCAGCGCTCACGCTTAGGAGAAAGGCGTCCGATTGCAAACCAGACGTGCTTGAGTGGTATGTTGGACAACAGCAATTTAACCGTCACAGCGTGGGATGAAACCAAGCTAGTGGGCATTGCCCGTTGCATGACAGATTTCCATTATGCCTGTTATTTATCCGATTTAGCCGTTGATGAAGATTATCAGCGATTAGGTATAGGCAAGATTTTACAAAATAAGGTAAAGGAAAACTTACAAGATACCTGCAAACTCATTCTGATTTCAGCACCTAAGGCCAATGATTATTATAAGCACATTGGGTATCGCCAAAATCCTAGATGCTGGGTATTAGAGGGACATGAAGCGCTTAGTTAATTTCACCAAGCTCTTTGTAAACACAAAAAAACCATGGCAAGCCATGGTTTTTTTGTGTTTAAGCCAGTTTAAAACTCTTCTTCGTCCGCTTTTAAACGGGCTTGTTTTTCTTGCTCTTCCAATAGGGCCGCTTTGATTTCTTCTAAAACAGCATCCACATTGGCACTGCTGTCATCTTCTTCAAATAGCCCTGTGAGTTCTGTATCTGGTTTTAACTCACCATCTTCATACAAAGCCCACATTTCTTTTGCGTATTGGGTATTTAGCAAACTGGGAGCGTACTGCCCATAATAACTGCGCATGTTGTTCACATCACGCTCTAACATGGACTTAGCGTGCATGTTCGCCGCAGCATCTACCGCTTGGGGTAAGTCAATGATCACCGGGCCATAATCATCCACCAGTACATTAAACTCAGATAAATCGCCATGCACGATGCCCGCACACAGCATAAGCTTGACGTATTCCATCATGGTGTTGTGATCTTCAATGGCTTGTGCTTCATCGAATGCCACATCATTTAAACGGGGAGCCACATTGCCTTCATCGTCTGTGACCAGCTCCATGAGCAGCACGCCATCAAAGCAGCCAAACGGTTTTGGTACACGCACACCTGCGGCATCCAGCTTATATAAGGCATCCACTTCGGCATTATGCCAAGCGTCTTCCATCTGCTTGCGGCCGTACTTGCTGCCTTTTTCCATGGCTCGTTGACGACGAGAGTTCTTGGCTTTTCGCCCTTCTTGATATTGCACGGCCTGTTTAAAGCTGCGTTTATCCGCCTCTTTATAGACCTTGGCACACAGAATCTCTTCATCACTGGCCACTACATAAACAGTGGCCTCTTTACCACTCATAAGCTGGCTGATCACTTCATCTATCAGGCCATCCTCGTACAGAGGTTGTAAACGCTTTGGAATCTTCATTGGGCCGTTATACCTTACTTCGACCTGAGTTGGAATGCGACGGGGGATTTTAAATGACGAAGCCCAGTTCTGCCTATACTGGTAGAGAGATTAATTAAATGACATGAGTAAATAATGAGCAACTGCAATCACCCGGTGGCGGTGACTCTCAAGGCGGGTGAACAATACTCTTGGTGCCAATGCGGCAAAAGCAAGACCAACCCCAGATGCGACGGTAGCCACAAAGGTACGGGGATTAGCCCTATTCGCATTGTGCTAGAGGAAGATAAAACCGTCTATCTTTGTGGGTGCAAACAAACCGGCCATGCTCCCTATTGTGACGGCAGCCACCAATTATTTCATGGTGGCGGCCGAGATGAGTATTTCGAGGATAATACCTAGAACGGCATATATTCCGCCGCTAATGGGAATTTAAACACCCCTTCTACAGGGTAGTGATCCGACAGATCCCAACTCCCCCAATGCTTAGAAGAAATGCTGCGCGGCGTCATCATGCGATTCTCAGAGTCATAGGGCATTAAATGATCATTGCTATACAGCACATAATCCAAATACTCTGTGTACTCATCATCTGCATACACATTCACAGGGCCAGCATAAGAATGCGGATAAGCACCGGTTGCTTGTGGCTCAGTTGCATTGAACAGGTTTAAAAAATCTTCATGTTCTTGCGGGAAGTGCAGCTTATCCACGTTAAAGTCGCCCGCTAAAATCACCGGCTCCTCATAAGGAATATTCTTGCTTTCAATGATCTGCTTCATTTGATTCAACTGGGCAAAACGCACACGAATATCATCTTCCGTGGTGTAAGCGTGTGTGTGTGTACCAAAGATATGATACGCATGAGAACCTTTGCGCACTTTTGCATAGTTCACACCTTTACCTGCTAAACAACCATCCGCACGACACGCATCATAAACCACGGCGTCTTGTGCTTCGATTGGCCAACGACTGGCAATGAAAGAGCCGCCAGTAAGAATCTTACCAAGCTTCCAAGGAATTTCCGTTAAGTAAGGGTATTCTTTAGCGACTTTACTGCGAAATTGTGCAGTAAGGATAGGATCAAATACTTCTTGAAAAACCACCACATCATAGTTCTTCATATATTGCGCAATAGTATCCAAGCGATTACCTGTGTTTTTCGCTTCTAAACCTGGTAATAACGCCCAAGTATTATAAGTAAGCACTTTTAACTCGTTTGAGTATTCGGTTTGTTCTGTGGCTTGAAATTCATCATGAATAACGTAGCGAATGTCATCACCCGAGGCGCGAGCATATTCCGATTTAAAACCTAGGGTTTGGGTATCGCTTAATGGGATAGTATGGATATCACGATCATAGTACCAAGGATCATCATTACCACTTAACCACATTTTACTGAAGGTCATCGTACCTGTGAGTTTTTGACGTAGCTTAATCTCGTGATCGATTCCGCTTACATGAGTGGTAAAGTAATAATCTCGGCCCCACTTAATGCCTTGATCCCGGTTAAAACGTAAAAATTTAACCGTGGCTAATGGCGCCACCTCCGTGGCCAATTGCTCCCATTGATCGCCGTGAACAATATTATTGTGCCCAGTTTGCACGGTACTAATGTGTAAGGTTTCCATGGTGCTATTAGTTAAGTACATATAGCTTTCGGCCAAAGCTTGGGTACTGATACACCAGCCTAATATGAGTAATGCGCGAATGATCTTCATCGTGAATTCCATGATTATTTTTTATTATGTGAATAACCACCCATGGCCATTCTGTGAGCATTGTAGAAGCTGATTATGGCAAGCCCATGACAGATCAAGACAAAGCAGGGAGCGAATTCAGACAATGGTTTTAACGGTTATGAATTTGGCCGCTAATGTATTGAAGCCATAGTTAGTGCACGTGAGAATCGACAATTTTTAGCCTAACATGACCTGATCACGGCCATTATCTTTGGCTTGGTAAAGCAGTTTATCGGCACGATTAACCAAACTGTCCATGTCATCTGTTGGCAATACACTGGAGACACCAATACTGGCGGTGATGATTCCAGCTTTTTCAAATACATGGTTATGTAAGTCTCGCGAGATACGATTACACACCGCAGAGGAAAACTCTAAATCTGTACTAGGCAATAAAATGAGAAACTCCTCCCCTCCCCAGCGGTAAACATGATCACTAGGGCGAATGGCCTTTTTGACCACTTGAGCAAAGCCAAATAACACATCATCCCCCACATGATGACCATATTGATCATTGATACGCTTAAAGTAGTCAATATCTAAAAGTGCCACAGATAACATTTTCCCTTCACGCTTAGCGCGATTAACGTATGATTCCACCTCATTCTGTGCCGCTCGCCGATTACCCAGACCCGTCAAGGCATCGGTATTGGCCAATTCCTCCATGCGCTTACGGGCATCTTCCAGTTCATGATTACGCTGTTTGATTTCCTGCGTACGTGTAATGACTTTATCTTCTAGGTGCTTATTTAATGCATCCAATTGTTTTTGAATATGAATACGACGACTAATATTCACCAACAATAAATTAATAATGACAATTAAAACCCCCACAAAAATAATGATGCTATTTATTTCACGTTTGTAGGTTTCATACACGGATATGGGTTTGTTTACTAACTGACTATTCTCAGGTAATCGCCCCATATCAATGTTAAAGCGCACCAATTGCTCATAATCAAATATGGGAGAAAAGCTAGCCTTTGGTTGTATAGAGATATCCTTCGCGGGCACGCCTGACAAAACCGTCAACGCTAAAAACCCCGCATCTTGACCATGCTCATAAGGAGCATTCATTAACCCTCCTATGGCACCATTACCTATCATCAAGCCTCCCCACATACCATAGATAGGAACATTGCTAATCCTCGCTAATTCTTTTAATTCATTTTCAAAAGAAAAATACTGACCTAAATTATCTTTATGAATGGCCATTAATAAAATAGCGGTATCCGAAGGTAGCTGCGATACATCGCTATAAAGTTGAGCCATAGAAAAGTCATCCCATATTTCAAAAGTCACGTTTTGATCATACCAATTCTCTTGTATTTCCTTTGCTCGATTAACCATACGCAAGCCTAATCCAGTGGTATCACCTAACAACGCGATGCGTTTTACTTCTGGCTGTAGCTGTTTAATTAACTCCAAATTCCCCTTGATCTCCATGCCTTCTAAAATGCCGGTAATGTTCTCCTGTCCGTTTAATGATTCCGGTTTAAAAACATTGACACCACAAAATACAATGGGAATACCTGGGAATAACGTTTGGCGATTTTCCAGCATAAAATAATAGGCATGATCATCACTGGTGATGATTACATCCGGTTTGTATTGCTGATATTTGTAGCTCAATAACTCTTTAATATACGCACTATAGGTTGTGTCATCCACAAAGCGGCGGGAATCCATGTACTCCACATGGATATTTTCGGGAGGAATTTGATACTGTAATGCATCAATCACACCATTGGTTAATTGATGTGTCCAAGCATATTGAGGATGATAACTATTGAGCAACAGAACCGTCTGATCACCCAGCTCTGACGCCACACTAAACGCAGAAAATATGCTGAGTAGCAATAATCGTAAAAGATATTTCATACTCATGCCTTCATTCGTGATTGTATGAAGTATAGAGAAGACAGGAGAAAACGTGTGCAACTGCACAATTTTCAAAAGACGCTTTCGCTATATAAAACCATCCCTGTGAAAAGATAATGTTAATTCAAACGGTTTTATCCGCCTCAACTGCGAACGCCTGTTGTTTAAATTGCAATTGTGCCAATCTGGCATATAAAGGGGATGCTCTCAGTAACGTATCGTGTGACCCCATGGCCACTAGTTTGCCTTTATCCAATACAGCGATGCGATCCGCATGAGCCACGGTAGCCAAGCGATGGGCAATAATAAACGTGGTGCGATTCTTCATTAGTTCATCCAATGCCTGTTGCACAAGGTATTCGCTTTGAGCATCCAGAGCACTGGTAGCTTCGTCCAACAATAAGATTTTCGGATCACGTAAAATGGCCCGAGCAATGGCTAATCGCTGTTTTTGCCCACCGGATAATTTCACCCCTTGCTCACCTAAAAATGACTGATACCCATTAGGTAACTGCATAATGAATTCATGGGCATGAGCAGCCTTGGCCGCGGCGATCACTGCTTCTTCTGGAGCATCTGGTGCACCGTATCGCAAATTATCCCACACATTAGCACTGAACAGCACAGGCTGTTGCGGCACTAACGCAAACAAGCCTCTTAAAGCTTGTAAATTCATTGTATTTAGGGCTTGTCCATCAATGGCAATACTACCCGCTTGAGGGTCGCGAAAGCGTAATAACAAATCAAATAATGTGGATTTACCAGCACCAGAGGGACCCACCAAGGCAATGTGCTCACCTTCTTGAACAGCTAATGATAAGTGATCCATGGCCTTATGATCAGGGCGCGAAGGATAGGTATAGCTCACATTATCAAACACGATAAGTGCCTCGTGTGTAGCGTTATGAGACGCTTTATTGTGCGAACTGTGTCCATGATCCAGTGACTCAGCCGGAGAGGTAATTTCTGCTTCGGTTGCCAGTAACTCGCGTATACGCTCTACCGCTCCTGCGGCCCGTTGTACTTCTCCATACACCTCAGTTACCGCTGCCAGTGAACCGGCTACCATGATGGCATAAAATACAAACGCTGAAAGTTCACCACCACTTAAGCGTCCCTGTAAGACATCACTGCCACCCACATACAGCATGCCAGCAATAGCCCCCATGACAAGAATCATCACCAAAGCAATCAAGATGGCTCGTTGCTGAATACGCTTTAGCGCAACTCTAAAGGCCCCTTCT
>JBFEWA010000161.1:0-7009 GCA_041546605.1 Bermanella sp. | reverse complement strand
GCTGTTTCCCAATGCAGTCAAACGCTCCAATTGGCGTTGCGCATCAGACAGCATAGCTTGTGCTTTAGCCACCTGGGCGTTCATTTCTTCTAACTCTAACTGAGCCAATAACTGCCCTGCTTTTACATTTTCACCTTGTTTAACCAACACCTTTGCCACAATACCTGGCACTTTAAAACTCAAGGTTTGCTCAGACACAGGTCGTACCAAACCACTGGCCACCACTGTTTTAGCATGATTAGCAAACTCTAAAGGTTGCACACGAATGGCGGTGGGCTCCGCCATTGTCCATGCACTCATGCTCACTAATACACCCAGTATCCATACTCGTAACATCACAGTGACCCTCCTCAATTGAAACCCCATTAGCTAATTGTCAGTAATCATCTAATGTTTACACTGAAAACATACTAGAACCGGATGTTTACACTGTCAACAAAAACCTGAATAATGGTGCCCATGAACTCTAAAACTCAATATCATCATGGTGATTTAGCCAGCGCCTTTATGGACGCGGCCATTAAACGTATCGCTCAAGAAGGGGTGGATAAACTTAGTTTGCGTGCAGTCGCCCGTGATCTAGGGGTCAGCCAGACGGCTCCCTATCGTCACTTCACCGATAAAACCCACCTACTATCATTGCTCGCTCAACAAGGCTTTCAAGAGCTAGCCGATTGCACCCATAAAGCAGCCATGCTTCACCCTCAGGACACGCTTAAGGCCATAATGTGTGTGGGCATGAGTTATTTGAAATTTGCACAAGAACATCCAGAGCACTACCGCTTAATGTTTGGTGGCACTCTCAAGCACGAATGTGGCAATAATGAATTAAAAAATGTGAGTCTGTCTTCATTCGGTGTGATTCTGCAGCAGATGACCCTTGGAGTGGAGCGCGGAGACCTCATTCAACAGGAACCCACCTTACTGGCACACAGCTGCTGGGCAAAAGTGCATGGCATGGCCATGTTATTAATTGATGGGTTTTACGCTGACTACGAAGCCCGCGAATTAGACACTTTGTTACGCTCGTTACTCTGGCTCAGCTTACGCGGCATCACCACTAAGCCCATTTCACAGATTCCATTGGATGAACCCGTTTAAATAAACATGATTTTCTCTACTACAAAGCAATAGAAGTGAAATCAGTTAGCCTGTGAACGCAACACATTGTCAGATACAAGCATTGAAGCTCATTGCATCACACCTTCACACATAGGGTTAAACCATCGGCAATGGGCAAATGGCTTAATTCAATGCGTTTGTCACTTTGCAATTTAAGGTTTAATTGACGAATGGCTTTTGTGTCCACGTCATTTTCGCGAATGTCCGCCACTCGCCCACCCCAAAGGGTGTTATCAATTAAGAGTAAGCCCCCTGGACGCAACAACGTTAAACACGCTTCATAATACGCATCATAATTTTCTTTATCGGCGTCGATAAAAGCCAAATCAAACCGACGTTGTTGTCCATCTTTAATAAGTCCATTTAAGGTTTCTAAAGCGGGTGCCAAACGTAAATCACAGATGTCATCCACACCGGCCTGCTGCCAATAGCGTTGCGCAATGGCTGTCCAATTTTCATCTACATCACAGCAAATCAGCTGCGCTGGGCGCGTCATATTTTGTGCCATACAAATGGAGCTGTAACCGGTAAAGGTACCCACTTCAATCACATTGCGCGCCCCAATCAATTTCACTAACAGGCCCATAAATTGGCCTTGCTCTGGCGAGATTTGCATACGTGCCAATGGATCACTGGCGGTTTCATGGGCTAACGCTTTGAGCAAATCACTCTGGCGCAGCGACGTATCCAAAAGATATTGATAAAGGGTGTCATCCATATTCAGAGTACGTTTTGTCATGTCCTTTCCTTATGGCGATGCCAGTTTGGGATTATGCAGAAATACCTTAATGAACTTTACGCGGGCTTTACACTTCTTTTCGATCAGTTGGGTTATGCTGGTTCCGTTGTTTAAGCACTTATTCGAGTGTTACCCCTAGATTAAGTGAACTCAACACCATAGTCCCTTCGCCCCTCAGGCATACCTGTTGGGGCTTTTTTATTGAGCGATTTCCTCAACCATTAACCATACATGTTCACAAACGGGTTGGTTTGTTTTTCATGCCCTATGGTGCTCATGGGCCCATGACCTGGTATAAACCGGGTTTCATCTGGCAAGGTAAATAATTGCGTTTTAATGGCATTCAATAGGGTTTGATGATCACCCTTGGGGAAATCCGTACGGCCAATGCCTCCATTGAACAACACGTCTCCTACCACCACTAATTTAGCGTTTTCACTGTAAAACACTACATGACCCGGCGTGTGTCCAGGGCAATGTTTCACCCTTAAGATTTCGTTGCCCACCTGCACGGTATCATCTTGGTTCAACCAAGTATCCGGAGTGAATGGCGTGGCTTGGGGAAAGCCAAACATGGCACTTTGCTGCGGCAGCATATCAATCCAAAATTGTTCTTCTTTTTGCGGGCCCACAATGGGGACAGTGTAGCTTTGCGCCACATCCGCAGTGGCACCGGCATGATCAATATGGCAATGGGTGAGCCACACGGCCTTCAGGGTTACGCCTAAAGCCTGTAACGCTTGATCAATCTTATGTTGATCACCACCTGGGTCCACCACAACGGCGTCCATGGTTTCGTCACACCATAAGATGCTGCAATTTTGCTCAAACGCCGTTACGGGCACGATTTGAAATTGTAGGGCCATATTACTATCCAAGTGTTTTAACTGGCCCTAGTTTAACAGCACACAAGAGCGCTTCCCAGAGACTAATGCAACTCAGGCTCTGTGTGGTGTTTGTGGTACTGCTCAATTTGGAGCAAACCTTTTTTCACCAACACATCCAACTCTGGGTGCTCTTTATGTTGATTGCGCCACAATAAAAACAACAGCTTTTTCAGTTGTTTCATTTGCCATTTAATTTCGCCGTACATGATTTCCAAGCGCTCAATGGCAATAAAATCTTCTTGGTTTTGCGAAATAAAACTATTGAGCATCCACTCACTGTGCTCTTTCTGCAAAATACCAGAGCGCACTAAACAACGATGAATACGTTGGGCCATATTGGTCAACATAGTGCTGCGTTTAGTATCTTCTAAGTGTGGACGTACACTGGTGACCAAGCCATACAACACACTGTAATCGTGATGAATCCATTCGTTTTCTAATTTTAAACGACTCATTAATTCAGGCATTTTGTCATCCGCATACACGCGTTTCACTGGCCATTGAATGTCTGCAATTAAGGTCACGGTGGCATGAAATACTTTGCGGCAATACATGTCGGGATTTAATTGCAAGATGGGCAGCAAGGCATCAATACCAAGGTGACGTGCAGATAGCTCACGACGATAAAGTGCAATGCAAGTATCGGCCATACCAATAATTTGCCCCATTACAGACAACTCTAATCCTTTTTTAGAAAACGGATAACCAGAGCCATCAACGCGTTCATGATGCTCTAATACCGCCTTAGCAATCACATTGGGCATGTGCTCAATGGATCTTAAAATATCATGGCCAATTAGCGTATGGCGTTGCATAGCATGCCACTGCTCTGGAGTGTAATCCCCTTTGGTGGTGACCAAATCCGTATCCAAATGCAAAATACCAATATCATGCACAAAACCGGCTAAAAACGCAGCACTGCACTCTTCTTCCGGTGCGTCTAACTGTTTTGCAATGGCCAGACTAATGTAGGCACTGTAAATAGCTTGTTTAAATAATTGTGGCATGACGGCTTTTAGAATCGTCATTTTTTGGATCAACAATGGAAACTCATGATAATAACGACACGCCCGTTTTAGCGGCTCTTGTAATTGCCAACGTTCATGAAATAAACCAATGTCAGGATATTGCTGAAATACTTTTTGAAACGCTTTAAGTAAGGATACCCCATCGAAGTTTCGATTCAGGGTAATGCATTGCTCAAGCGGTACTTTGAGATTGTGGTTCACAATCTTATCCGTCAACTCAGGATCAAGCTGACGACCTTTAGGGATAATAATCGCGCCAGATTCATTACGCACATCTTCACTAATAGTTACCCCGTGAGTTTGGGCAAATACCGTTAAATGCTTTAAATAGCTTTTATGAATATCAACAGGACGTAACATAATAATACCCTACGCTGTGAACCTGTTATCAGATTAGCTGTGATGGATTGCGAAGAATAGCGGGTTTTGTAGGAATTGGGTAATAGTAAAGTTACATAGTGTAAATGAATTTGGCTTCATTCAAGTAAGGCTGAACTCTCATCCTAAGCAGCTCAGCCTTAATGCGATTTATGAATTACGCTGCTACGGTTTCCATAACCAACTTAGCTTGATCAAACGCTTTGGCTTTCACATCGTCACCCATATTTAGGCCTTCGGCATAAATAAATTCCACATTTTTTAATCCAATAAAACCAAAAAAGGTTTTGATGAAGGCGGTTTGAGAATCGCTTTCTAAACCGGCATGCACACCGCCACGGGCAGCTATGACATAAACCGGTTTATTCTCCAACAAACCTTGTGGGCCAGTTTCGGTGTACTTAAAAGTAATGCCTGCACGCGCCACTTGATCCATATAGGCTTTTAGTTGGCTTGGCACACTGAAGTTATACATAGGCAAACCTAATACAACGGCATCCGCTTGCGCTAATTCATCAATTAGGGCTTGGCTGCGATCAATAATGGCTTGTTGCTCTTGGCTGCGTGTGGCTTCATCACTGGCAAAGGCGCCAATGATTTCCGCATCTAGGTGAGGCAATGGACTGGATACCAAGTCACGTATCACTACTTGGGCGTCGTGTTGCGCGGCATATTGTTCGGAAAAGGCATTGGCCAACACAGTTGAATTAGAGTGCTCGCCAAAAATGCCGGTATTAATTTGAAGTAATGTTTTCATGTCTTTGCTCCATCATTTAAGGATTCTCAATGTTGAAACAAGCATAAAACAAATAAACCGATCAAAAAGCGCAATAAATCGTACATTTTGATCGGATTTTTAAATCAATCCTGGGTTTGAGGTCGAATCCGATAGTCGCCCAGCATGTAATGAGCAAAGAATTGGCAGGTAAAATAGACGATAAAGCCCGCTGTGAGGACATCCGAGAGGAAGTGCCCGCCTTGCACGATACGCCCCATACTCACCAAGGCACCGATCGCTAACCCCATAACAAAGTAGCGACGTTTACGAAACACCCAAGCAAATGCCATAAAGAAGAATCCCATGGCCCCGTGGCCACTGGCAAAGCTCTGATTTTTTCCCGGTTGATTAGACATAATAAAGGCAGGCACGAATTCACGTTCACCACCAAACTGTTGCACATCACGCGGGCGTGGACGATCCCAGTTATCCTTTAAAATAGGGTGCACTATGATCCCTGGACCAATCAACAACACCACTAATAAAAAGCCCGTGTATTTGCGACTAGGCAGTAACGACTTTTTCAACCAAGGCAGCATCACCAAAATTAATAGTGCAGGCACTAAGAAATGGGGCATGTAGCGGAAAATTACATATACCCAATGCACCACTGGGTTGTCATTTAATGGAAAGCCCACCCCTTCTTGCCAAAACTGCCCTGCTAACCACAGATCCACTTGTGGAAACGTCACACACAAGATGGCAAAAATAACAAAAACAGGGATTTCCCAATGGCGTTGTAAAAAAGACATAGACATCACACGGCTAGAATAAAGGCCGGTATTGTGCCACAGATACACAAGGGCTTGTATATGGGGATTACCAGCGACCGGATTTATCCGCCAGCAAATGACTTTGAATGGATAACAAGAAAAAATAACCGTCGCTTAAACTTCCATCGGCCCCTGCTACACTGCCTTCCCCCATCATTTTCAAACCCACTTCTAATTTAAACTGCAGGGGGTTTTGTAGGGGTTTTAACCAAGCAAAGCCAATGTTCCAATCTGTCATGCCAAATGACGCGACGCTGCCATCATCCTGTAAGTAACGCCAATTGCCGCCATTAGGTTTGGCGAATGCACGCATTTGATGGCCTTTAAGTAAATTGATCTCACTGTACATATCTGGAAACACCCAGTGATGATACATACGACTGTTAGGCCGAGATTCCATCCCAAATTGCGGGTACATGGTCTCCACCCCAAAGCGCGTGTCATTCCGAATGCCCACCACCCAGCGCACTTTTGAATTCATTTGATACTTTAATTGCCAGGCGTATTCGTTAAGGTAGCGGGTTTGATCCACCAAGGATTCGTCCGAATAATAAGAAGGCGCAAAACGCAATACGTGCTGCCAACGGCTTCTACCGGAGATTTCATATTCAATGGGCAAAGAAAACCGATAAAAACGCCGGGTACCGGTTGTCGCCCCCGATAACACAAAGCGATTTTCGCTGAACTCTGCGGCACTGAACCAATCACCGATATAACTCCCTCGCGCCATCAAGGGCATTTTGAACTTGGTTTCTAAGCGCTGCAGTTCAAGCCCATCAATCCCGCTAAAATCTCTAGCAGTGTCTTGCTGATGGCTGGCGCTCACTTGCAGCAATTGGTTCAGCCCCCAACTTAAAGGCGAGCAGCAAATTACGAGCAAAATCAAAAAGGTATTTAAAGGTTTCATGGTTTTAAGTGTAGCTAAAACCATGAAGTATGGAGGCTATCCGCTAACAGGCGTTGGCTAGGGCTTCAATGGCCGCCCAGTCTTTTGCATGAACTAAGTCTTTGGCGCACAACCAAGAGCCACCCACGGCCATCACATTGTTAAGGGCTAAGAATTCTTGAGCATTGTCTTGAGAAATCCCCCCTGTGGGGCAAAACCTTACTTGCGGAAAAGGGCCTGCAAAGGCTTTTAACATGGCAGTACCGCCTGCCTGCTGAGCGGGGAAAAATTTAAACTGAGTCAAACCGGCTTCCAAACCCAACATAATGTCAGAGGGTGTCATAACCCCAGGCATAAAAGGCAGCTTTAATGTTTGAGCTTGTGTGATCAATGGGTCACTAATACCAGGACTTAACGC
>JBFEWA010000490.1:0-1711 GCA_041546605.1 Bermanella sp. | reverse complement strand
CCGGTCGAGCTGGCTCACGTAACGGCCCACAAGGGGTGCGTGCAGCCTCCATTAATTTGGCATGGGAAGGTGAACGCTGGCCTTGGGATTTCGCCTTAGATGATCACTTAAAAGTAGGTGACATTGGTAACGTGAATTTTAAACACGGTGAGCCACAAACTCTGGTTGATAACCTAGAAGCGCACATTTTAAATATCGTAAAAGCCGGTAAAAATCCATTAACCATAGGTGGTGATCATTTCATTACCCTACCAATCTTACGCTCAGTGGCAAAAGAACACGGCCCAGTTGCGTTGATCCACTTTGATGCTCATACCGATACTTACAGTGGTGGCAGCAAATACGATCACGGAACCTTCTTACATCATGCGGTAGAAGAAGGCATTGTGGATACGGAGCACTCGTTACAAATTGGTATTCGTACTAACTTCACCCGTGAAGGTTACCCGTTTGAAGTGTTAGATGCGGCATGGGTAGGTGACAATGGCCCTCACGAAACACTAAAGAAAATCAAAGAGCGTGTTGGCGACAAGAAAGTGTACGTGACATTTGATATTGATGGTTTAGATCCAGCGTTTGCTCCAGGCACAGGTACGCCAGTGGCGGCGGGTTTATCGATGGATTGCGCGCTAAAAATCATTCGCGGTTTGCAGGGGTTAAATCTTGTCGGTATGGATGTGGTGGAAGTGGCCCCTGCCTATGACCATGCTGAAATTACCTCACTTGCAGGTGCTACTTTGGCTCTAGAATACTTGTATGTATTGGCGGCCACTAAACAAGCCAAGTGATTTTGGTCTTGTAAAAAAGCGAGCTTAGCTCGCTTTTTTTATGTACGTTTGTTTTGTTTTTATTTGACTACAACCTAAGGTCTACCCATTCGGGCATATAGTGAAGTCAAAGCAGGATAAGTAATATCCCCATACTGATTGAAATAAAAGATGTGCTGTCTTTCATTTTATTGAGTGTTTTTTTATTTGCGCGATTTCGTCTCCTCGGATCGCGCATTTTTTTTGCCTGTTCAGACTGCTGACATTCAAGCTTTTCTTTTATTACCTCTATCGTTACTCTTTATATTAAATTATTAATTACAAAGGAGTGTATAATGACTTGGCGCAAATTGACTTTAGCTTGCTTACTAGCTGGAACTATGTTTGATGTATCTGCATGGAATTTTGAAGAGCATAGTTCTGCTGGCCGTACTGCCTATTTAAATGCATGTAAAAATTTATCTAAGCAACTTACTAATCAGCAAAAAAAGGTGTTAAATCAGTGGCTTTGCCAAAGTGATTATCAGCTTATGGAGCAGGCAGATGCTTATGGTCGGATGTCTGCTTTAGCAGGGGATCATTTGGTTTCGCCGGAAGAATTTTTATCTCAAGAAGGAGAGGTGGCTGCTGGCAGTGCTATTGTTTATGCCAGTTTAGCTTCAGAGAATGCGACACATTTTTGGCCTATGGTGGAGTCTGTGTGGTCAAATCATCATTTAAATGCACTTGAGATAGCTAAGAAAATACACTCTCAGTTGATTATTCAAAACACCTCTATTTTTAAAAAAAGCTATTCATCGAAAGAAAAATTAGAATTAAATCTATTATTTAAAGAGATGCTTGCCTCAAGTGCATTTGCAGACCATTTCTTACAAGATGCTTTTTCTATTGGCCACAGTGGATTTGGCCGAGCAGCAACCAGTGCTGAACTTAGCGTTGGATTT
>JBFEWA010000094.1:0-9199 GCA_041546605.1 Bermanella sp. | reverse complement strand
TTTCATTACGTTCCAGATACATTCAACACCACCTTACCTATGGTGTGACCTTGCCTTAAACATTCAATGGCCGCCTTGGCATCATTAAAATCAAATTCGTGTCCCACATAAGGGGGATCAATTTTAATGCGCTGCATGTCTTGTATTAATTGCGATAAGTAATCCACCTGCTCCCACAGCCAGATTAAATTAAATGCCATGACCGAGTTATTCTCACTGATCATGTCCATCACATCGTATTTAGGGCGCTTTAAATATTTAAAGATGGCCGACAGATAATTCGGTCGGTTTTTGCCTGGGGTAAATTCAGCAGCGCCAAATACGATCAAACGCCCCATAGGGCTTAACGCATCAAAACTGGCTTTTTGTACGTCACCGCCAACACCATCTAACACCAAATCAAATGTGTTGCCTGAATGTTTGAGTTGAAAGGCAAAGTCGGAGCCTCGTATCATGACATGATCAAAACCCATTTTACGCAGGTATTCAGCTTTATTAGCTGAACTTACGCTGCCTACAGGCTGGGCTCCCATGGCCGTAATCAATTTCATGGCCTGCAATCCTACGCCCCCTGCCGCACTGTGTATAAGCACCTTATGATTAGGTTTAAGGTTGCCCAGTTCTGTCAGAGCATAATAAGCCGTTAGAGTTTGCACTAAATAAGCCGCCCCTTGCTGAAAACTCCAATCCTGCGGCAAAGGGGTTAAATATTCAGGAGCCGAGTCCACCAGTGTGGCGTAACCGCCAAAGCGCGTTACGCCCATCACAGCATCACCGGCGTTATATTCAGGACTATGGCTTTCTACCACAACACCACTGAACTCTAACCCGGGTGTAAACGCACATTCTGGTGTCGCGCTGTATAAACCGGTTAAGGCAAAGATATCAGCGAAATTCAGCCCGACACTTTTCACCGCGATTCTCACACATCCTTGGGCCAACTCCCCAAGTTCAATGTTTTCTAGAGCAAGGCGAGAAATGGCACCAGCTTTGGGTGTACGCCATATTTGTGATTGCATACCACTCCTAAAATATTCAATGAAACGCTAAATCAATGACAACATAACCCATGGGCTAAATTTACCGTTAAACACAGCCCCAAAAGTTAACCCGCATATTCTACATAAATGATATCTATGAACAGTATTAAGTTTTTCTATTGTCATATATGTATGCAAACATAATATGATCTAACGCCTGCAATTAACCGTATTTCACCAAGGATTGGACGTACTATGGAATCACGCATGTTAAACAAACTCTATTACCACACAATTGGCGTCATCAGCGCATTAGCCTTGCTCGCACACACTGTGATTTTAGGCGTCTTCTTATATGCGGTTATTTTACTCAAGATTATCTCTCCCCAAGCACTGGTTCAGCGTGTCATTGATCCTTGTATCGTGTTCATTGCCAGTATGTGGCTGGAAGGCATTTTGTGGTGGATTAACTGGGTCTACCAACCTAAATGGCATGTTGAAGGCACTGAAAACCTAGATAAAAAAGGCTGGTACCTATTAACCGCGAACCATCAAAGCTGGGTCGATATTTTTGTGCTTTATCAGTTATTCCACAACAAAGCACCGTTCTTGAAATTCTTCATCAAGAACGAATTGAAATACGTGCCCATCGTAGGACAAGCCTGGTGGGCATTAGATTTCCCTTTCATGAAGCGCTACAGCAAATCATTTTTGGCCAAACACCCAGAAAAAGCCGGGGAAGACATCAAAGAAACCCAAAAAGCGTGTGAGAAGTTTTCACAAGTGCCTACAAGTGTTATGAACTTTCTAGAAGGCACCCGCTTCACACCAGAAAAGCATCAAGCCCAGCATTCCCAGTTTAAGCACCTACTTAAGCCTAAGGCTGGCGGTATTGCCTTTACCATTCAGGCCCTTGGCGACAAGTTTCATTCTTTAAGTAACGCCACCATAGTGTACCCAGGGCACACCCCAACCTTTTGGGACATGATGTGCGGGCGCATTGACCATATCTTAGTAGAAGTGACGCGTACCCCCATTCCTAGCCATTTCAGCCAAGGGGATTACCAAAATGACGCCGAACTTAGAAAAGAGATCCAGCAATGGGTTAATACCCTATGGCAACAAAAAGATTTGGATATCGAAAGAATGCTGGCAAATCACGGGCAAACCGAAAAACTGCCTAATTTAGTGAAAAGCTAATAAAATCAAGGGCCTAACTTCCGATTAGGCCCTTCACAACCTATCTACTAAGTCAATTTCTTACGTCTTTATCAGGTTTTCAATCAAAATAGCCATAAACGGCCAAGGTATCATTGACAATATCCTTAGGCTGCATATAATTCAGACAGCTTGAAAGTAAGTCTTATATTTATGTACACCTCTGCGATGTCCTGTCTTTAGTCTTCGTACCTGTTTTCATAATACAAAGCAAAAACTTCCAGCAAACCCGGCCTGTGCGCAGGTCAAAATACACTGAAAATTCTGGATATTATTATGTCTACTGTTACTGGCACCGTTAAATGGTTCAACGAAGCTAAAGGTTTTGGTTTTATCGAACAAGAAAACGGCCCTGACGTTTTCGCTCACTTCCGTGCGATCACTGGTACTGGCTTCAAAACTTTGACTGAAGGTCAAAAAGTTGAGTTCACTGTAACTCAAGGCCAAAAAGGTCCTCAAGCTGAGAACATCACTCCGCTATAAGACTTAAGTTTACCGCAAGGTAATACTTAAAAAAGAAAGGGTAAGAATCACTTCTTACCCTTTTTTTGTGCCTGCCATTTTTATCGGCGTTATCGGCTAGGGTTGATCGGCTTACGACGACGCGGTTTGCTCGCACTTGGCGCACCACCCACTTTAGCAGCCGGTTTATTGGTATTAGCTGACGGCTTCTTCGCCTTAGACGCTGGTTTTTTAGCCCCTACTTTACCTTCCCCTTTTGCCACGTGCTGTTTGTTTTTGCTTGGTGGCTTATGGCCGCGCTTGGTATCCGCACTGCGCTGTCCATCTTGATGCTGGGTTTTGGGCTTCTTTGGCTTCTTGGGTTTAAATGGACGCGTATCCAATTGAGATTCGGGCAGGTTATTAATGGGTTCGAAGCCAACAATATATTCACGATCCAATAGTCGGCCAATTAAACGCTCGATGGCTTGCAGCTCCTTAAATTCGTCATGGCTCACTAACGATACCGCTTGCCCTGTGGCCCCAGCTCGACCAGTACGACCGATACGGTGCACATAGTCTTCTGCCACATTAGGCAAATCAAAATTCACCACTTGAGGTAACTGATCAATATCGATACCGCGAGCGGCAATATCCGTGGCCACCAAGACTTGTGTCACACCGGATTTGAACTCTTCTAACGCACGAGTACGAGCCCCTTGGCTTTTATTACCATGAATGGCAGCGGCAGTAATATTTTCGCTTTCTAAAAAGCGTGTAAGCTTGTTGGCTCCGTGTTTCGTTCGGGAAAAGACCAGCACCTGACGCCATTGATTAGTTTTAATTAAATACGACAGTAATTCGGGTTTGTCTTTTTTGTCGCTTGGATAAATCCACTGTTTAACGGTTTTAGCGGTGCTATTGGCCGGGCTGACCGATATTTCAACAGGCTGGCGCACAATGGTTTTGGCCAAGTCTTTAATTGGATCGGAAAAGGTAGCCGAGAATAATAGGTTTTGTCGCTCTTTAGGCAGCAGAGCAATGATTTTTTTAAGGTCATGAATGAAGCCCATGTCCAACATGCGATCCGCTTCATCCAATACCAGCACTTCTAGTTGCTGGAACTTCACTGCGTTTTGATTATACAAATCCAATAAACGCCCAGGGGTGGCCACCAAAACATCCACGCCACTGCGAAGTCGCATCATTTGCGGGTTAATCTTCACCCCTCCATAAACCACTGTGCTGTTTAAAGGTAAATGCTGGCTGTAAGTGGCAACGTTATCCGCCACTTGCTGGGCAAGTTCACGGGTGGGAGTTAAAACTAAAGCACGCACTTGATTACTTTTAGCACGCGGCCCTGGCAGTAAGCGCTGCAAGATAGGCAAGGTGAAGCCGGCGGTTTTACCTGTACCGGTTTGAGCGGCTGCCATGACATCTTTACCACTGATAACAGCGGGAATGGCTTGGCTTTGAATTGGGCTAGGCTCGGTGTAGCCTTTTTCTTCTAAGGCTTTAAGGATTTGTGGTGCTAAACCCAGGGAATCAAAGCTCATAATGTCTCTCTGTAAGGGCTAAAAATCAGCCAAAATTGCGGCCGTGAAGCTTATAGGATTCACCTACGACAATCTAGCCTTTTCCTGTGGTAGGCTGAGCTAGATATACCTTCAATAAATCATGAAGCTTATTGGGATCTATGGGTTTACTCAAATAGCTATCCATACCAGCTGCCATGCATTTTTCTCGATCTCCCTTCATTGCATTTGCTGTTAGCGCCACTATCGGAACGTCGCAATACTGATCCCCTGCAGCCCCTTCTCGTATGGCTTGAGTCGCTTGATAACCATCCATTTCTGGCATTTGACAGTCCATTAAAATTAAATCGAATGGCTCATCTTGATGTTGTTTTAATCGCTTAATGGCTTCTATTCCATTTTCAGCCAAAGTGACATCAAGGGAGAATATTTTAAGCTGCTCTTTTGCCACTTCTTGATTAATAAAATTATCCTCAACCAGCAACACCTTGCATTGATTGAATGACATAAAGGAATGGGAAGATGAAATATCACGACTCAAGCTTTCTTCAATTTCGTTAAGCTGAGTTTGCGCTTGAGAAAATACCACTTTCACCTCAAAGACACTGCCCTGGCCATACTCACTGGACACTCTAGGTGTACCTCCCATCAACTGACACAGCTGACGAACAATCGCCAAACCTAATCCTGTGCCCCCAAATTGCCGAGTTGTAGACGCATCCGCCTGTGTGAAGGCTTCAAATAATGTCTCTAATTTTTCAGGTTGAATGCCAATGCCCGTATCTTTAACCCTAAAAATACAATCTAAGGCACCATCTTTAGGCTTTACACTTACTTCTATTTTAATTGAACCTTGGGAAGTGAATTTAATGGCATTACCTACTAGGTTCATCAAAATCTGACGCAAACGATTAGGATCTCCGCGTACATATCTTTGTTGTATAGCGGTAAAATCTTGTTCGAATGTCAAGCCTTTTTCAGTAATAGGTACAAACATGGACTCACAAAAATCTTGCAATAACATGAGTAAGTCAAAATCCACTTCTTCTAGCTCTAACTTACCAACATCCACCTTAGAGAAATCTAAAATGTCATTAATCAAAGTTAAAAGCGAGTTTGCACTGCGTTGCGCGAGGTTTAAATGATACGCCTGTTCTTGTGTTAACTGGGTGTTTAGCACAATGCCAATCATGCCTAAAACCCCATTCATTGGCGTTCTGATTTCATGACTCATGTTTGCTAAAAATTCACTTTTGGATTTTGCTGCTGCTTCGGCTTGTACTTTTGCATTCTCCAATTCGATTTGATTCCGAACCCGCTCGTCAATATCTTGAAATGAGCCATACAAACGTACACATTCCCCATCAATAATTTCCGCCTGCCCCATAGCATTAACCCAAATAAGATTGCCTTTTGCCGTCACCAGCTGCACGTCTAAATCCCAAGGCTCTCCTGTTACCATAGCCTGCTCAACTGCATCGCTAACATCTTGGCGACTACGACCTTCTTTATAAAAGTAAATGGCGGTATTCAAATCCGGCACAAAATCCGGAGCAACCTCATGCACTTCTTTTGTCATATCAGACCAATATAGTTCTCCCGTTGGTACTATTAATTCCCATGTGCCTATGCGAGCTTGTTTACTCATGACCTCCAACAAACTTTTTTGTCTATTTAACGCTCTTTGAGCTTCGGCTCTGGCTAACTCATTGCCGATCCACTGGGAAAACAAACGAATCAACTCGAAGTCGTTTTCAGTAAACTTCCTGTCGTATATATCTGGACTTGAAAAATTCAGCGTGCCATAACAAGAGCCATTCACCATGATAGGGATGCCAATATAACTCTCTAGGCCAAAATTTTGGTAACAAGGATGGGTGTTTATTTCACTTTCACCAGCATGATGAAACGCTAAAGGCCCATTCGCTTTTAACGTGTGGCAACAATAGGTCTCACCTAACTCAAACTCATCACCAGGCTTAAGTGTATTTTCAGGCACTACGGCATATTTAACTATATACCTCTGTTCTACCGTGTGACTGACAAGTGCAATGGGCAATGCAAATACATCCACCCCTAGCTGTAAAATACCATTGATTTTATCCCCTAGTGAAAGTTGAGTATCTGCAGTAATTGCATGCAACTTCCGGAGAGTGTCGATGGCATTAACTTCTTCTGTGAGATCCTCATAAAACGCATAAAAACCACAGACTTCATCTGCATGAAAATTGGGAATATAGGTAGCTTTGACATAGGTGTCTCGATCCACCCCTGTCCGCCGGATTCGATCCGTGAAGCTCACCACATTTCCAGCCAGCGCTTCCTGCCAAAGAGGCGCTAAGCGTTGAGCCGTTTCATGCGTAACCACATCATACGCACTGCGTCCAATAACCTGGGTATCACTTACCTTATGCCACTGGCTGTATTGCAAGCTCACTTGTCTGTAGATCATTGCAGCATCTACATAAGCCCACTTAAGCCCCATTGCATTAGCGGCCTTAATTAACATTGGTTCACTCAGAGACACGTATCCACCCAAACACTCCTAATATATTTATCTAATCAGTATAGAGGGTTAACCATTGAAGGTAACACTGATTCTTCTTCATCTGATTACAGCTAATAGCCAACTGGACTGAAAATAAGGCTAATGTTGGGTATAATGGCCCAAAACATTGAAGAGACACTTCTGTGACCCTATTTCGACCCTGCATTGATTTACATGATGGCCAAGTTAAGCAAATCGTTGGTGGCAGCTTAAACGACCACGGGGCTACCACGAACTTTGTGAGCCAATACGACAGCGCCTATTACGCCAATCTGTATCGCGAACATGGATTAACGGGTGGGCATGTGATCGCCCTAGGCCCTGGCAATGAAGACGCTGTGTTAGCCGCATTAAAAGCATGGCCTCAAGGCCTGCAATTTGGCGGTGGCGTAAAACGGGAAAATGCCGCCCATTACTTGAATGCTGGAGCCAGCCACGTAATCGTGACCTCTGCCCTATTTGAAGACAATGAATTCAGCTTTAAAAAGCTAGAAGCCATCAAGGCAGAAACCGGCAAGGATAGATTGATCTTAGATTTAAGCTGCCGCCGTACTCAAGCAGGTTGGCAAATTGCCACCAATCGCTGGCAAACCATTACCTCCACTCAGGTGAATGCCGATACGCTTAAAGAGTTAAGCCAGCATTGCGCTGAATTTCTAATTCACGCTGCCGATGTAGAAGGCCTACAAGGGGGGATTGATGAAGAACTGGTTCAACTATTAGGCGAACATGCACATATCCCCATGACGTATGCCGGTGGTGCCCGCCACTTGGATGACTTAAAGCGCGTACATGCTATTTCCAATGGCAAAGTGGACCTCACCATTGGCAGTGCTTTGGACATATTTGGTGGACAAGGGATCACCTTGAAAGAGTGTATTGAATGGAATCAGCAATCGGATCATGACTGATCTATTCTCCCCTCTAGACTTTGAGACCAGCGCCACCCCAGAGGTGCTGGATCTAGGGGGTGGGGTCTTTCAAATCAAGCGATTAGCCCCCACAGAACTGTGCATGCTGCATATTCAACGCGTCCTCGCCTACTCCCCCTTACGACATATGATGACCCCAATGGGCCACCCCACTCAGGTGAAAATGAGTAATTGCGGTGAGTATGGTTGGATCTCAGATAAAACCGGTTATGGTTACACACACCTAGACCCAGAAACCGAAAACCCATGGCCCAGTCTGCCTGCAGAGTTTTTACAGATACACAAATACGCATGTGAATTAACCCAGTTACCCGCCTTTACACCGGACGCCTGCCTTATAAATTGCTATGAAATCGGCAACGCCATGGGACGCCATCAAGATAAAGATGAACAGAATACAAGCTGGCCCATTGTCTCCATTTCATTAGGGCTATCCGCCGTATTTCAGACTTTTGGTATCTCAAGGAATGGTAAGCCCAAAAACATACAACTAGACAGTGGGGACATCATTATTTTATCCGGCCAATCCCGCCATTTTTATCATGGGGTGAAGCCCGTCAAGCTTGATCCATTGCAGCCTCAGCTCACCCAACGCTTTAATTTAACCCTTCGAAAAAGTCATTAACACCAGCACTAGACAAACTATTGTTTATTACTACAGTTAATCTTATATCTATTTTTCTAAGTATTTCCTGTGGTTACTGACGATTACCGAGACAGACGATTCCTCATCGTTGACGATTTTGAGAGCTTCCAGCTAATACTCAAACGCTTGTTAAATAGCCTCAACGCGAGAAATATTGATACCGCCGTTAATGCTGCAAAAGCATTAGCACTTTGCGAAGAAAATCAATATGACGTCATTTTTTGCGACTTCGACTTGGGTAAAGGTCAGAACGGCCTACAGCTCATGGAGGAATTGCGCCATAAGAATTTACTGAGCAGTGGCACCATCTTCATTATCGTCACCGCAGACTCTAGTCGAGATGCGGTTATCGGGTCTTTGGAATACAAACCCGATGCCTATATGAATAAACCCGTTTCATCCGCTGAATTGCAAGCTCGACTCATTAAAAGCCTCAAACAAAAAAATGAGCTTAGTGACATCAGCAAAGCCATTGATATGAAAAAGTATGATGTGGCCATTCAATTATGCGACCAGAAAATTAAAGGCAATAGTCGGCAAAAAAGCTGGTGTCTGAAAACCAAAGGCCAATTACTCATCCAACTAAAAAAATGGGATGAAGCGGAACAATTATTTAAAGGGGTTTTAGACAAACGTCCATTATTCTGGGCCCAATTGGGGTACGCCGATGTACTGGCTGCAAAAGAACAGCACAAAGACGCCTTAATTGCTTATAAACTGGCTTATCAAGAAAACTCCGCCAGCTTAGAAGCCTATGAAGGGGCCGCAAGGATGCTCATTAATTTGGGCAACCCGCAAGAAGCACAAAAGATTCTAGAAGAAATTTCACATATTTCTTCTCGCTCAGTATCTCGACAAAAACTCTTAGCCGATGTTAGTAAACTCAATGGTGATTTTGA